>JAGLHE010000079.1 GCA_023143685.1 Candidatus Omnitrophota bacterium | reverse complement strand
TTTGAAATTCCGATACTATAAAATAGAGGCGGTTTGGAGCCATATTAAAGGGAATTCGTATGCATGACTATTTATATTCGGTTATCACTGACCAGCGGCGTGATTTAGGGGCAGCCTTTATTAAGGTGTTATTGCTTGGATTTTCGTTTGTTTATGGCTTGGGTGTGGCTGTGGTCAAGGCCTTGTATTCTTTGCGGATTTTTCCCTGCCATTCCCTTGGCAGGCCGGTTATTAGTGTTGGGAACATCACTTGGGGTGGGGTTGGAAAAACTCCGCTCGTAGAATGGATCGCCCGATATCTTAAAGAGACAGATGTCCAGCCGATTATTTTAGCGCGCGGGTACAAAGCCTCAGAAAGGCAAGATTCGAAAAATGATGAGGTGATGCTGCTTCAGGAGAACCTTCCCGATGTCCCGGTTGTTGTTGGAAAAGATCGTGTGCAGAAAGCGCAGGAAGCCCTGGCTCATCAGGATGGCCGGATTTTTCTTCTCGACGATGGATTTCAGCAGTGGCGGGTCAAAAGGGATTTGGATATTGTCGTGATTGACGCGACAAATCCTTTTGGAAATCATCGACTGATCCCACGTGGAATTTTAAGAGAACCGGTCAACTCGATAAAAAGAGCAAATCTGGTTGTGATTACAAAGACGGATATCGGGCAGGCGAATTTAGATGAGATTTACCGTATCCTTAAGAAAAAGAAAGTGACAGCCGCTGTTATTGAAACTATTCATCAGCCGGTATGTTTTCAGGATTTGTATACGAAAGAAAAATTAGACCTGTCTGTTATTAAAAATCAGACCGTGCATTCTTTTTGTGGGATAGGTGATCCGGATAGTTTTGAAGAGACAGTAAGATCGCTGGGTGCCCACATCGAGAAGAATTTTATTTTCAGGAACCACCATTGGTATACCGAAGAGGATATGCGGCAGGTCGCAGAATCAATTACTTCCCGCGGATCGGCTTTTGTTATCACAACGGCCAAGGACGCGGTTAAGTTGAAAGACTATAAAGATTTTTGGAAGGATTACCCAAAGGTTTTAGTCCTTAAAATGCAAATAAGAATGGTTAAAGACAATGAAAAAGAAAACTTCTGTAACAGAATCAATCATCTATCACAGCGTTAAAACGTTTGGGATTTTAATTCGTCTGCTTCCGGTATCTGTGTCTGTTAAGATCGGGCGCGCGATCGGAACGTTGGCTTTTTATTTTAATGTCAAACACCGGTCGCTGGTTTATTCGAATTTAAAGATTGCCTTTGGTGAAGAAAAGACGCCGTTAGAGATTAAAAGTATCGCTAAGCAGGTTTTTCAAAATTATGGACAGAATTTTATTGAAGTCTTTCTCCTTCCGTTGATCCCTCCGGAAAAATTTGAAGAGTATGTTCAGGTCGAAGGTAAAGAGCATGTCCAAAAGGCCTTGGAAAAAGGAAAGGGATGCCTTCTGATTGCGATGCATTTTGGCAGTTGGGAACTTGCCAGCCTTTCATGCTCGATGTTGGAGCGGCCATATAAGGTTATCGTTAAACCGCAAACGCGCTACAAACGTTTGGATGATCTGTTGAATTCGTACCGTCAGTGCGGCGGTTCGGGTGTGATTGAGCGAGGGATCGGTGTCCGCCAACTTATTACGAGTCTTAATAATAATGAGATTGTTGGAATGGTTGTTGACCAGGGCGGCAAGGGGGGGGTGTTAGTGCCGTTTTTTAATAAGCAGGCAAGCATGTCGGTTGGGGCTATGCGGATGGGCCTTAAGATGGGCGTGCCGTTGTGTTTTGCGATTATTATTCGCAATAAAGGGGCATCGCATCGTATGTTACTCCATGAAGCTATGGATTTAGAAAATACCGGGGATATGGAGAAAGATATCGAAACCAATCTTCAAAAAGTCTCGAAAATTATGGAAGACTATATCCGGAAATATCCCAGTGAATATATGTGGTTTTATAAAATCTGGAAATATTCAAAAGAATCCGTAACTGTTATTCTTGATGATGGCAGGGCTGGCCATTTGCACCAGTCAAAATCTGTTGCCAATGTATTAGAGGAAGAGTTGACTAAAAAAGGCGTAAGCTGCGAGACAAAGGTTGTTAGCGTGGAGTTTCGTAGTGTGTGGGCGAAACGGTTTGTGTCGCTTTTTAGCGTTATTGCAAAAGAACATTTTTACCGGGGACGGCTGGGTTTTATGCGATGGTTTTTGACGGACGAATCTTTTGAGCAAATCATGACGGTTAAGGCAGATTTTTTTATCTCTTGCGGTTCTTTATCAGCGGGCTTGAATTATCTTTTATCAAGCGATCAGCAGGCTAGAAGTGTTTCAATCCTGACGCCGGGATTATTGAATTTTAACCGTTTCGATCTTGTTGTTTTGCCCCAACATGATCATCCAATCGGCAAAAAGATTAAAGTGCCTTTGGTTATCACGCGTGGTGCGGTCAATACAATGACGCCGGAATATTTAGCGCAGCAGACGCAGCAGTTGTTTAAGAGGTTTTCTCATTTGAAAATGCGAGATCAGTTTAAGATTGGGGTGTTGATTGGCGGTGACACAAAGGATTATGTGTTAACGGAGAAAAAGGCCAAAATGGTGGTGACCCAAATTAAAGAAGTCGCGCAAGAGTTAAAGGCGGATATCTTGATAACAACGTCACGCCGGACATCGGTCAAAGTTGAGAATATGCTGATACGGGAATTAAAAAAACATCCACGGTGCCAATTTTTTGTTTTAGCTAATCGGAATAATGTGCCCGAAGCGATGGGTGGTATTCTGGGGTTAGCGGATGTGGTTGTGGTTTCAGGGGACAGTATCTCAATGGTTTCAGAGGCCGCCAGCTCAGGGAAGCAGGTCGTTGTTTTTTCTGTTCAGGACCGTATGGTGGTGAGCTCGGGACACCACAAACATCATCGTTTCATCGATATGTTAAACCAGCAGGGTTATATTCTTGCCTGCGATGCCCGTCGGATCAAACAATCTGTGTATGACTTGGCAAAAAACAAGATTCAGACCCGCAAGTTGGATGACAACGCCGCGATTCGAGAAGGAATCAATAAAATTATTTAAAAAGCACAAATGGCCATGCAACAAAAAGCACGAATGGCTGCGAAATAGAAGGATTTAATAATGCGTGTATTACAGGTTCTTCCTGAATTAAACGTCGGAGGTGTTGAAACCGGCACAGTCGATTTTGCCAAATATCTTATTGAGCATGGACATTGCGCGATTGTCGTTTCAAATGGAGGGGCACTGGCCGGTTCGCTGGAAAAAACCGGCGCAACACATTACTCTTTGCCGGTACACAAAAAATCTCTTTGGACGATAGTTAAGTCGGTTAAGGCCTTGCGCAAGATTATTCTTGAAGAAAAAGTTGATATTGTTCATGCCCGGTCCCGGGTCCCGGGGTGGATCGCTTATTTTGCGTGCCGGCATACACAGGCTGAATTTATTACAACCTGTCATGGTTATTATGAAAATCGTTTGTTCAGCCGGGTGATGGGGTGGGGTAAGTTTGTTATTGTTCCGAGTGATGTCATCGGCCGGCATATGGTTGAGAAGTATAAAGTCTCGTCGGAACATATCCGGCCTATCCCGCGCAGTGTTGATTTATCAAAGTTTAAGATTCCGCATAAATCCTCAAAAGGCCAGTCTTCGGATTATGTTATTTCTATGGTGGGCCGCATTACACCGCTTAAAGGGCACACGTATTTTCTAAAAGCCATGGCCAAGGTTGTGCGAAGTATGCCTTATGCGAAGATATGGATTATCGGCGACGCTCCCAGGAAAAAAGAAACGTACAAACAGGAATTACAAGTTTTGGTGCGGCACCTGGGCCTTTCTGATCATGTGGAGTTTTTGGGTAACCGTCAGGACATCCCGCAGTTATTGTCTAAAACGGATGTTCTGGTTATGTCGTCAGTAACGCCCGAATCGTTTGGCCGTGTGATTTTAGAAGCACAGGCAGCCGGGGTGCCTGTTGTGGCCACACAAGTGGGGGGTGTAGTTGAAATTATCGATCATGAAGAAACAGGGCTTTTAGTTTTACCCAAAGACACGGATCAAATGGCGCAGGCGGTTTCGCGGCTTTTTAATGACCGCAAATTGGTACAGCAACTGACTGTCGCGGCTAAGGAAAAGCTGCAATCAAAGTTTTTGCTTGAACATATGGCGAGTCGGACGATTGAGGTTTATCAGGAAGCCTTGTCCTCGTTTAATATTTTAGTGATTAAGTTAAGTTCCGTCGGGGATGTGGTTTTGGTGACAGCCTCTTTAAAGGCGTTGCGAAAAAAATATCCGAAGGCTAAAATTTATTGTCTTGTTGGAAAAGAATCGCGTAAGATTTTGCAGAAATGCGCCTGCCTTGATGGATTGATTGTCGCGGATTTAAGAGGCCGCGACAAGGGGTTGCGCGGGTTGATGAGGATTTCGTATAATCTGGCAAAGTATCATTTTGATAAAGTGATTGATTTTCAGAATAATACGAAAAGTCATTTGCTGGCATTTTTAAGTTTTCCCAAAAAAAGTTATGGCTACAAGAACAAGAAACTTGGGTGCTTGTTGACGGAAACAGTTGAAAACCCTGTTCATAATATCCCTCCGGTGTCGCATCAATTTCAGGTGTTGAGTCTTTTGGGAATTGAGATGAAAAAAGATGTTGCGTTAGAGCTTTGGCTTTCGCAGACGGATAAAAAGTATGTCCAGGAATTACTGGATTCTGAATGGCTTGGAACAACAAAGAATATTGTCGGAATTAACCTGGCCGCGTCTGAAAAGTGGGCAACCAAAAATTGGCCGATTGAGCACGCCGCAAAGATGTGCGATATTTTAGCGACACACAATATCCGTGTGGTTATAACAGGTATGGATAAAGATCGTGAGGCGGTTCGGCAATTAAAGAAGCTGACAAAGTCAAAGCCGGCGAGTTTTGCGGGTAAGACGGATGTGATGCAGCTGGCCGCATTGATTAAACGATGTGAAGTTTTTATTACTCCGGATTCAGCGCCGATGCATATTGCCGCAGCTGTTAAGACACCGTTTGTTGTGTTGTTCGGCCCAACAGATTCTCAGCGGCATTTACCTCCGGCATCAAAATATGTTGTGTTTGAAAGAAATTTGAGTTGCGCGCCGTGTTATAGTTCACAATGTCGTGTTTTTACGCATGCATGTATGAAAGATATCTCTCCGGAAGAAGTGGCTGAACAGGTTCTGCGGTTTATTGAGGAGAAACAAGAGACGGATAAAACAGTATCTATATGAATATTTTATTTCTTACAACTCATCTAAACACCGGCGGGATCACAAGCTATTTGTTGACCTTGTCAAAAGGGCTTATCAAAAAAGGGCACAAGGTTTACATTGTATCAAGTGGCGGGAATATGGTTGAAATGTTTGAGGGTAATGGGGCCCGGCATTTGAAATTGAATATCCGCACAAAGTCGGAATTGAGTTTGAAGATTTATTGGAATTTAGGACGTGTAGAGTCGTTTGTTCATGAAAAGGCAATTGATGTTATCCACGCGCAAACACGGGTAACACAGGTGATGGGTTTTTTTGTGGCTCGTGATACAGGCGTGCCTTGTGTGTCAACCTGTCATGGGTTTTTTAAGGCGCGTTTGTCCAGGCGATTGTTCCCTTTCTGGGGCAAGGGGGTTATTGCGATAAGCCCTGCTGTTGAAGAACATCTGAAAAAAGATTTTCGTGTGTCGCCGGACAAGGTTTCTTTAGTTATGAATGGATTGGATGTTAGTGATTTTGTTTGTAAGACTGAGCAGGAAAAGAAGGACGGACGGGAGAGCCTGGGTTTGCCGGAAGGGCCGTTAATCGGAATCATCGCGCGTCTTTCTGATGTCAAAGGACATGAGGTTTTAATCAAGGCGATGTATAAAATTGTTCAAAAGATTTTGAATGCAAGATTGTTGATCGTAGGGCAGGGGAAGATGGAAGACGCGTTGCGTCAGCAGGTAAACGAACTTAACTTGCAGAACCATGTGTTTTTTAGCGAATCGGTTAATGAGCCGGAAAAGTTTTTACCGTTGTTTGATTTGTTTGTTATGCCCTCACTCCAGGAAGGGTTAGGGTTGTCTGTTATGGAAGCGCAAGCGGCAGGGTTGCCTGTTGTGGCTTCCCGTGTGGGTGGGATCCCTAGTTTGGTTGAGGACGGCCGGACAGGACGGCTTGTTAAGCCGGGAGACGCGGACGAACTTGCCAAGGCGATTATATCTGTATCGCAGGATAACTTTGAAGCAACAAAGATGGGCTTAAGAGCCCGGGAATTTGTCATTAAGAATTTTTCAGCCGATGAAATGGTGGATAAAACAATAGAAGTCTATAACCGCGCTAAACAACGCTAAACATTACGCGAAACAACGCGAAACAACTTTCTGCACAAATTATGAATATCTTAGTTTTTAACGTCAATTGGTTAGGGGATGTGATTTTTTCTGTCCCGGTTTTTCGAGCCTTAAAGGAGGCCTATCCTGATGCAAAGGTGTGTTGTCTTGCCGTGCCACGTGTTAAGGATATCGCGGAATGTTGTCCATACATTGATGAGTTAATCATTTATGATGAGCAAGGCGGCCATCGCGGCCTTATCGGTAAGATTAAACTTGTTTGGCGGTTGCGTAAGAAATATTTTGATATCGCGTTTCTGTTGCATCAGTCGTGGACACGGTCGTTGCTGATATATTTGGCAGGAGTCCCGGTAAGGGTGGGATATGATTTTAAAAAGCGCGGAAAGTTGTTAACGCATAAAGTTGAATTGCCGGAAGGCATGCCGCACCGTTCAGATCATTATTTAAACGTCATTGAATCGTATGGGGTCAAGGTTAAAGACCGTTCGTGTGAGTTAGCTGTTTTGCCGGAGGCAAAGATGGCAGCTGATCGGTTGCTTGCGAAAGCGAATATTTTTCCGCACGATAAGGTTGTGATGGTGAATACCGGAGGAAATTGGGATTTAAAACGCTGGCCAATAGAAAATTTTGTAGAACTGGTCAAGAGGTTAGACCAGGAGTTGCAAGTCAAGGTGGTTATCCCCGGTGCGCCTAAGGATGTTGAGCGTGCTAAAGAGATTGCCAGGCTTTCGCGTGTAAATCCTGTCATCCTGGCCGGGAAGACTAATTTGAAAGAGTTAATAGCACTTATGGGGCGTGCCGACCTGGTTATCTCTTCGGACTCTGGGCCAATGCATATTGCAAGTTGTGTGGGGACAGATGTGATTGGAATTTTTGGGCCGACACGGGCAGAGGTAACAGGCCCCCGGGGGAAAGGGCGTAGTGTTATTGCCCAAAAGGATACCGAGTGTAACCGGGACGCGTGTTACAAATTAGACTGCCCGGACAATAAATGCATGAAGGCTGTGACCGTTGATGATGTGATGGATGCTGCACTGAATTTTTTGGGATAATATTGTTATGATCAATAAATCTAAAATTAAAAAAATTCTTGTTATATCGCATACAAATATCGGGGATGTGATTATGTCGTCTCCTGCTGTTGATATTTTAAAGAATGATTTTCCGGATGCCAAGGTGTCGGTTGTTGTAGGGCCTAAGGCTGAGTCCCTGATGCGAAATAATCCCAATCTGGATAAGGTGCATATTTATGATAAATATCAGCATCCATTAAAAACTTTAAAATGGATTTGGGGTTTGCGTAAAGAGAAGTTTGACTTGATTGTGGATTTGCGCAATTCTGCGATGCCGTTTATGATCGGCGCGAGATATAAAACATCTCCATTTTTAAAAAGAGTTAAGGGTCAACATTCCCGTCAGCAACATTTGGACCGTTTGCGGTCTGTTTATCCCTATGGCCATGAGTCGTCAAAAAAATATGCAATTGCCCCGGCACAAGAGGACAAGGATGCTGTGGATAAACTTCTTGGCAGAATGACGGGTGCAAAAAATGTTGTTATGGGCCCGAGTGCGGCGAATCCGGAAAAACGGTGGTTGCCTGAAAGGTTCGCACAGGCCAGCGACGCGCTTATTGAGAAATATGGTGTAAATATTATTTTTGTCGGAGACAAAAATGACAAGGATATTGTCGCGGATATTATGAAACAAATGAAGCATCCGGCGATTGACTTGTGTGGAAAGATTACCTTAGTGCAGTTGGTTTATGTTTTTCAGAATTCTGTTTTAGCGATCGCGAATGATAGCTCACCGATGCATTTAGCGAGTTATGCGAATGTAGCGGTCGTTGGGTTGTTTGGTTATTCAGAACCATCAGGAGCCCGTCCGTGGAGTGATAACAGTTGTTATTTGCGGAAGAATCAGGATTGCCCGGTTTGTCAGGGCAAAGAGGAGGGTGTCCCGCATACGTGTATGGGAGGTATTACAGTTGACGATCTTTTAAGCGTAATCAGCATCGCAGGGAATGAAGTGACATTAAAGAACCTACATGAATAATTTTAAAAATATACTTGTCGTTAGAACGGACAGGATAGGCGATGTCGTCTTAACAACGCCGGCAGTGCGTGCTTTGCGTCAGGCTTATCCCAACGCGCGCATCACGATGTTGATTGCGCCAACAACTTTTGATTTAGTTTCGGGAAATCCGGATATTGATGTCATTATTCTGGATGACCGTAAAAAAGTTCATAATGGGGTGCTGGGGTTTTGGCGGTTGGTGTTCGAGCTGCGGTCAAAAAAGTTTGATCTCGCTATAAATTTTTATACAAAGCGAAGGACAAATCTTTTATGTTTTTTGGCTGGGGTCCCTATGCGTGTGGGGTATTTTGATAAAAATTATGGTTTTTTATTGACAGACCCTATTGAAGATAACAGGGCCGCAGGTATCAAGCATGAGGCGCGATACTGTTTGGATGTTTTAGAAAGAATTGGGATTCATGATGATAATCTTGAATATTTGCTCCCGTTGCAGGGTAGGGCACAGGTGTGGGCGCGGCAATTTTTTGAAAATCATGATTTAGGAAAGAAGGTTCCGGTCTTTGCGATTCATCCAGGCGCGAGTTGTCCTGCGAAAAGGTGGCCTGTCGAACGGTTTGTGGCGTTGATGGAAAATCTGCACCAGAAATATTTGGCAACTTTTATTATGGTGGGAGCCAATGACGCGCATGAAGCGACTAAGCAAATATTAGTTAATACAGCTTTTCCGGTTTTTGATTTAACGAACAAGACAACAGTTGGTCAGCTTGCAGGCATCCTTAGCCGGTGTCGTTTGCTTGTTTCGAATGATTCCGGGCCTGTTCATATTGCAGATGCCCTGGATGTACCCGTTGTATCCATTTTTACCCGCAATCAGCCCGGGATCAATCCGGAGCGGTGGCGTCCTGTTGGCCCCAAATCCCGGTATGTCGCTCCACCGCCGTATAAGGATAGGGCCTTTGCTAAAAGTCGTTTTTTTGACGCGAAAATGCTTGAAAATGTTACAGTTGATGAGGTTTTAGAAGCAGTTGACGCCATATTTAAACTGTGTTAGAATGCTCGCTTCTTTAAAGTTCCTTTCTATTATACTATATTATTTTATAAATGGTGCGCTATCAGAACTTAATTTCGAAATTCAAGAACAAGAAGATTCTGGTTATTGGAGATGTAATCCTGGACCAGCATATCTGCGGCACGGTTTTGCGTATTTCTCCGGAAGCCCCGGTGCCGGTTGTCTTGCAAAAAGGAGACCCTTCTTTTGCGCCTGGCGGGGCAGCGAATGTCGCGAACAACTTACGTAGTCTGGGTGCCAGGGTTTCGATGGTTGGCCGGATCGGCAGAGATGTAGAAGGAAAGATTCTTCTTGAAGAGGTTCGTAAGCGCGGCGTTGCTACGAATGGCATTTTTGTTGACAGTAAGTCGCCGACTATCGTTAAAACCCGTATTGTTGCTCAACATCAGCAAGTTTTACGTCTTGATAGAGAAGAAAATGGCCAGGAGGAGAATGCCCGGCTTTTTAAAAAGATAAAAGGATTTTTGTCGAAAAACATTAATTCTTTTGATGCGATTATTATTTCAGATTATGGAAAAGGGTTGATCACCAAGGATTTAGTGGAATTTATTTGTACATCAGCATTAGATAATAATAAAGTTTTAACAGTTGACCCTAAAGTAGAACATTTTGCTTATTATCGAGGGGTAACAGCGATTACGCCGAATAAGAATGAAGCTGAAAACGCAATCCGTAATATTAAAATCACACAAACAGATAGCCGTAAATTAGGGCTCACCAGTGATCGGCTAAAGACGTATAAGGATGTTGAAAAGGCTGGCCGGCAATTGTTGAAATTTATGGGGCTGGAATCTTTGTTGATTACTTTGGGTGAAGAGGGGATGTGCCTTTTTGAAAAGGGTAAGAAGGCAGTACACATTCATACAAAGGCACGGGATATTTTTGATGTCACCGGGGCAGGAGACACGGTGATTTCGGTGTTTACGCTTGCGTTAACAGCCGGGGCAACAAAGTTTCAGGCGGCAGATATTGCGAATCATGCCGCTGGCATTGTTGTGAGTCGTATGGGCCCTGTGGCTGTTACACAGAAAGAATTGTTAACCGTAATAAAGTAAAGGATAAATACTCTGTACTAACAAGAATTTACCATGAATATCATCGCCGCAATTCCCGCCCGCTGGGCATCGACACGATTTGAAGGAAAAGTTTTAGCTGATCTAAACGGCAAGCCTATGATCCAGCATGTCTGGGAACAGGCGAAGAAGGCGAACTTGTTGGATGATGTTTTTATCCTTTGTGATGATGAACGTGTATTTGACGCGGCGCAGGGGTTCGGCGCGAACGTTTTAATGACATCAACTGGCCATGCGTCAGGAACAGACCGGATTGCCAAGGCCTTGCGGCATGCTTCAGCTAAGATTGTTGTGAACATCCAGGGGGACGAACCCTTAATCGATCCGCAGGTGATTGACGCATTAGCGCAAGGGCTTGTGGATGACAAAGATGCTTCGATGGCAACGGTTGTTAAACTTCTTGAATCCCGGGAAGATTTGGATAATCCTAACGTGGTAAAGGTCGTTGTGGACCAGAATAAAAATGCGTTATATTTTTCACGTTCACCAATTCCATTTAACAGGGATAAGAAAGATTTTTCCGAAGTGATATGCTACAAACATCTTGGCCTTTATGCGTATCGAAAAGAGTTCCTGGATGTGTGGAAAGATCTGCCGGAGTCCATCTTAGAGCAGACGGAAAAATTAGAGCAGCTGCGTGTTTTAGAAGCAGGCTATAAAATTAAAACAGTTCTTACGGAACATGAGACGATTGGTGTTGATTCGCCGGAAGATTTAGAGCGTGTTGCACAGCTTGTGAAAAGGGAAAAAGATGCCGAAAACAATTAACGTCGGAAAAGAAAAAATGGGCGGGGGCCGTCCTTTTATTTTAATCGCCGGTCCGTGTGTTATTGAGAATAAAGCAACTGTGTTTAAGATTGCAGAGAAATTGGATGATATGACGCGGCGGCTTAATATCCCTTTTGTTTTTAAGGCAAGTTATGACAAGGCGAACCGAACGTCGTTGTCTTCTTACCGTGGGCCGGGGATTGATAAAGGCCTTGCGATTTTAAAAGAAGTCAAAAAAGAATTTAATGTGCCTGTTTTAACAGATGTGCATTGCGTACATGATGTAGACAAAGTGGCCCAGGTCGCGGATATTATTCAGATCCCCGCTTTTTTGTGTCGACAAACAGATTTGCTCGTGAAAGTTGCCAGGACCGGTAAAGTGGTGAATATCAAGAAAGGGCAGTTTATGGCGCCGTGGGACATGAAAGCAGCGGTCAACAAGGTAACAGGTAGCGGGAACAGCAAAGTCGTGCTGACGGATCGGGGCACAACGTTTGGGTATAATAATCTGGTTAGTGATTTTCGTTCTCTTGCGATTATGCGCAAGATGTGTCCTGTGATTTTTGATGCTACGCATAGTGTGCAGCAACCCGGCGGGCTGGGAGATGTCTCTGGCGGGCAGAGAGAGTTTGTGCCGTTATTGGCGAGGAGCGCGGTGGCAGCTGGATGTGACGGAATTTTTATGGAAGTGCATACGAATCCCAAAAAGGCCTTATCCGACGGGCCGAATATGCTGGCGGTAAGCCGACTGGAAGACTTGCTTGTTGATTTAATCGCGATCGATACAGTCGTAAAAAGAAAAAAGTGTAAATAGTCGTGGGCGCTATCAGTGCTCATCAGCGTTTAACAGGAACCAACAATATGAGTCTAAAAAAAGCACGAGAGGTTATAAATATCGAAGCCAAGGCAATTGAGGGTTTGACAAAAAAGCTGGATAAAAATTTTGTCAAAGCAGTTGATGTTATTGCCAAATGTTCTGGCCGCCTGATCGTGACAGGCATGGGGAAAACAGGGATCATCGGGCGTAAGATCGCGGCAACATTATCATCAACAGGAACTCCGAGTATTTTTATGCACAGTGCTGAGGCGGTGCATGGTGATTTGGGGCAAGTGACGCGCAATGATGTGCTTATTGTAATTTCAAGCAGTGGTGAGACAGAAGAAACGACGAGGTTGATCCCTTTATTGAAAAAGATAGGGTCCAGGACAATAGCGATAACAGGCAATAAGAAGTCAAATTTAGCGAAGTATAGCGATGTCGTTCTGGATGTTGGCGTAGAAAAGGAAGGCTGTCCTTTGGGGTTGGCTCCTATGGCATCTACGACCGCAACCCTTGTCATGGGAGATGCGTTGGCTGCTTGTTTGATTGTTCGTCGTGGATTTAAAAAAGAAGATTTTGCTTTTTATCATCCAGGAGGATCTTTGGGGCGGAGGCTATTGCTTAAGGTTGACGATATTATGCGAAAAGGTAATAATTATCCGCGAGTGAAAAAAACAATGTTAGTCAAAGATGTCTTGTTGGCCACGACAAAGGTGCGTTGTGGTTCTGCTTGTGTCGTTGATCCAAAGGGAAAGTTGATCGGGATTTTTACAGACGGTGATTTGCGCCGGCATATTGAAGAGGACAAGGGTTTGTTGATGCGAAAAGTGGATTCGGTGATGACAAAAAATCCAGCCGCGATTGTTAAAGATAAATTAGCGGTTGAAGCATTTGCGTTATTGAAAGAAAAGAAGATTGATGAATTGCCGGTTGTGGATGATAAGGGAAAATCCTGCGGTTTACTCGATATACAGGATTTATTAAAAGCGGGGCTATTTTAATATAGCGCTAAACCACGCGAAACTTTACGCTAAACTACGCGAAAAATAAACGAATGATTAATAAGATAAAAAAAATTAAATTACTTGTCATGGACGTAGATGGTGTTTTAACGGACGGCAAGATTATCTATGACGGCGACGGAAAAGAGATTAAAGTTTTTAATGTGCAGGACGGATATGGGCTTGTGCTCTTTCAAAAGATGGGGTTGAAAACTGCGATTTTGTCTGCCCGCTCAGCTCCTGCTGTAACAACGCGTATGAAAGATTTAAAAATTACAAAAATATATCAAGACGCCTACCCGAAGATGGGTACATATAAAAAAATTTTAAAGGAACTTAAGGTGAAAGAGGATGAAGTTTGTTTTGTCGGCGATGATCTGCCGGATTTGCCGGTGTTAAAGCGAGTTGGTTTCGCGGTCGCTGTTAAAAATGCGGCTCCTGAATTAAAACGTCATGCAGATTATGTCACTCGAAAAAAGGGAGGACAAGGGGCTGTGCGAGAGGTTGTTGAATTGATTTTAAAGAAAAAAGGCCTGTGGCGTAAAATTATTGCTACTTATATATAAAAACAAATTTTTATGAAATATTTAATTACTATTATTTTAGGGTTTTTATTATTAGGAGTTGTTCCTGTTTATGCGCAGGATATCCCTCAGCAATTTGAAGGTTTTGATTTGGAAGGATATGATGATAACGGAGAGAAGTCCTGGGATGTTAAAGGGGACACTGCGGATATTGCAGGGGATACGATTGTTATTTCTAATGTTGATGCAAACCAATACAGAGAGGATGATGTTAACCTCAAGGCCCGGACAGGCATTTTGAACAAGGCGAGCGGAGATATTTATCTTAAAGAAGATGTTGTGATTACTTCCGAAACAGGAAGCCGGCTGACAACGGATTCTCTTGATTGGAAAAAAGGCGACGATCTCGTTACAACAGATGATATTGTGACATTAACTGATAATGGTATTACGGCAACCGGGACAGGGCTTAGGGCGAGTCCGGGGTTGCAAACGGCTGAGATGAAAAGGGATGTGACCGTAAAGGTGAACACAGAATCGGAAAATAAAGATGGAAAGATTGTTACGATTACGTGTGATGGCCCTTTGGAAATTGATCAAATGAATAATATTGCTGTTTTGCGCGAAAATGTAGTAGCTGTTCAATCGGATACTATGCTAAAAGCGGATCGTATGGAAGTTTATTTTGACGGGGAGTCACAGAAGATTAAAGAATTAATTTGTATTGGAAATGTTGTTGTTACCCGGGGGGACAATCAGACGTTTTCAGCGCGGGCCGTCTATGATGCTGTCACACAAAAGGTGACATTATCAGGGCGTCCTAAAATGATTTTTGTTACAGAAGGAGAAGGAAGTCTTTCGTCTTCGGTTAAGGAATAGTTGCGAGCAATCAGAAATATCAAGCGAGTTTATTTAAAATTATGGCATTAAATCTTTTAGAAACACGTGGTTTAAGTAAAAGTTATGGTGGCCGAAGGGTCGTTAATAACTTGAGTATTAATGTCGGACGATCCGAGGTCGTCGGAATTCTCGGGCCGAACGGGGCAGGCAAGACCACGTCATTTTATATGATTGTCGGCATTATTGCACCTGATGAGGGTGAAATTTATTTTGACCAGATGGATATTACCCGGAAGCCGATTCATGGCCGATGCCGATTAGGAATGGGGTATCTTGCGCAGGAGTCATCGATTTTTCGCAAACTGACAGTTGAGCAAAATATTATGGCTATCCTGGAGACCTTGAATATTGGTCCTCGAGAAAGACGTAAGCGTTTAAATTCTCTTTTAGAAGAACTTAATATTGCTCATTTAGCTAAAAGTAAAGCTTATACGTTGTCAGGGGGCGAACGCCGGCGTTTAGAAATTACGCGTGCCCTGGTTACGAATCCTTCCTTTTTGCTTTTGGACGAACCCTTTTCAGGGATCGATCCTATTGTGGTCGCGGAGGCGCAGGAGATTATTAAAGATCTTAAGCAAAGAGGTTTAGGGATTTTATTGACGGATCATAATGTGCGCGAGACATTGGCAATTACTGACAGGGCGTATTTGGTCGCGGATGGAAGTGTTTTAATTGCAGGGACAGCTGATGATTTGATTAATGATCCTAAGGCGAAAGAAATTTATCTGGGTGAGTCGTTTCGAATGTAAATGAGCACATCAGTTATGGAGGCGTAACCGACATAACTGATAAATGCTCATTTATCCCGAACGGCTTGCGAGGGAAGCCGGAGGGATCTAAGTAAATTCAAAGAAGTATCAAACAAAAACAGTTTCCAGTATTTTTACTATAAGCTATCAGTCATCTGGAAATTGAATTTTTAAAGCTGATAGCGATTATGATTAAGAAGGAGAAGGGTTAAAATGAAAGTTGCGGTAAAGAAAATTGATGCATTAAAAAGAGAGCTTAAATTTGAAGTTCCTAAAGATCGTGTAGTTCAAAAAATGGAAGAGGTATATAAAGAGCTTGGGAAAGTTGCCAAGGTCAGGGGGTTCCGTAAAGGAAAAGTGCCTCGTAGTGTCCTGGAAGCCGAACATGGAGCTCTTGCCAAGGAAGAGACGATTAAGAAAATTATTCCGGAAGTTTATCAGGAAGGGATTGAGCAAGAATCTTTGTTGCCGTTAGATTTGCCGGAGATCCAGGATGTTGATTTTAAGGATGGGGCAATTACTTTTACGGCTCATATTGATATCAAGCCGGATGTGAAGATCAATAAGTATAAAGGTGTTACTGTTAAACGAAAAGATTCTCAAGTTACAGATGAGGAAGTACAAAAAACTTTAGACTATTTTAAGAAAAGTCAGGGTGCTGATAAGGACGTGGAAATTGATGACGCCTTTGCCCACGGGTTAGGATACCCAAGCCTTGATGCTTTTAAGCAATCTTTAGTGCGACAGATGGAAATTGATAAAGATCGGCAGAACCGCGCGGATATCGAAGATCAGATTGTGAATGCTTTATTGAAAGAGTCAAAGTTGTCTGTGCCTCAAGGCCTTGTGAAAAAGCAGTTAGAGCATCGCGTGGCTGACACTAAGAATCGTTTGCAGTCACAAGGGGTTCCGGAAGAGGATATTAAGAAGCGTGAAGAGGAGATTCGTAAAGATCTCCAGAAGACGGTTGAAAAAGATGTTAAGGTTTATTTGGTTTTCGATAAGATTGCCGAGCTGGAAAACATCACCGTCGGCCAGGGCGAAAATTTGCCGGCGAAGGTTATGGAGTTCTTGATGAAAGAAGCTGAATGGAAAGAAGGAAAATAAACGATCGATCAATCTGTTAACTATAAAGGAGTTATCTCATGGATACTAAATCCCAAACTCTCGTCCCGATGGTTGTTGAAAAGTCAGGACACGGTGAGCGTGCTTATGATATTTATTCCCGATTGTTGAAAGACCGGATTATTTTTATTGGTACGGCAATTGATGATAATGTCGCGAATTTGATTATTGCTCAGTTATTGTTTTTGCAGAGCGAGGACGCCAAGAAGGATATTCATATTTATGTGAATTCTCCGGGCGGTTCTGTGACAGCAGGATTAGCAATATACGATACGATCCAGTATATTAAGCCCGATGTTTGTACGTACTGTATCGGGCAGGCAGCAAGCATGGGCGCTGTGCTTCTGGCCGCGGGAACAAAAGGGAAGCGGTATGCCTTGCCGTATTCACGGATTATGATTCATCAGCCATGGGGAGGAGCCCAGGGTGCCGCGAGTGATATTTCAATTCAAGCTCAGGAGATCCTTCGCATGAAAGAAGAGCTGAATAAGATTTTAGCGAATCATACAGGACAGCCC
Organism: Candidatus Omnitrophota bacterium; assembly: GCA_023143685.1. Classification (GTDB taxonomy): domain Bacteria; phylum Omnitrophota; class Gorgyraeia; order Zapsychrales; family JANLHA01; genus JAGLHE01. Next base: position 19,340 of record JAGLHE010000079.1, on the reverse strand, counting down.
ATTGAGAAAATTGTTGAAGACTCCGACCGTGATTTCTTTATGTCTTCACCCGAAGCTAAAGAATACGGGTTGGTAGACGAAGTTTTGAATTCATAGTTTTAGAGTGTTTTTTTGAGATATATACAGAAAGGATTTCTGATATGAAAAGAAACCTGTTGTTAACACCAGGGCCGACTCAGGTTCCTCCAAGCATCTGTGAAGTCTTGGGCAAGCCGATTATTCATCATCGTACTCCACAGTTTCAAGATTATTTGAAAGAAGCGGTTGAGGGTCTGAAGTATGTTTTTCAAACAAAAAATGACGTTTATGTTATAGCGTCTTCGGGGACAGGGGCGATGGAGGCGAGTGTCTGTAGTTTCCTTTCTCCCGGGGACAAGGCCATTACGGTTGAAGGTGGAAAATTTGGCGAACGCTGGACAGAGTTGTGCGAGGCTTATGGTATTGAAACAACGGTCGTGGATGTTGAGTGGGGACATTCAGTTGATCCGGTTGTTATTAAAAAGTTGTTGGATGAAAATAAAGATATAAAAGCGGTTTATGTTACGTTAACGGAAACTTCAACAGGGGTAACTGCTGATATTGAAGCCCTTGGGAAAGTCATTAAAGAAACCGACGCGATCCTTGTTGTTGATGCGGTTAGCGGCCTGGGTGTGACTGACCTTCAGGTAGACAATTGGTCTGTGGATGCGGTAGCGTCGGGTTCGCATAAAGGGTTGATGTTGCCTCCGGGGGTGGCGTTTGTTTCAGTAAGTGATAAAGCAGCGGCGTTGATGGAAAGCTCGAAATGTTCGAGTTATTATTTTGATTTAAAAAAATACAAGAAGGCCGCTGAAAAAACAGATACACCGTTTACGCCGGCGATCGGGATTGTGATTGCCTTGACAGAAAGCTTACGGCTTATTAAGGAAGATGGAATCGAAAACCTTTTTAAACATTACGAGCGTTTAGCAAAAGCAACACGCGCAGCGGCGAAAGCGTTAGGTTTGAGTCTTTTCGCGGACGATTCCTGCATCTCAAATGCATTGACAGCGATCAATGTTCCTGACTCAGTCGACGGCGGCAAACTCGTGAAGTTGATGCGAGATACTTATGGAATTACAATGGCCGGCGGACAAGCGCAGCTTAAAGGAAAAATTGTCCGAATTGCGCACATGGGATGTTTAGACGAGTATGATATGTTGACCGGGATTGCCTGTTTGGAGAAGGCATTAAACGAATCAGGATATGATTTTACCCTTGGCTCTGGCGTGGCATCAGCTCAAGCGGTTTTTAATAGTTAACCTATGGGGAAGTGAAATTATGAAAATTTTAATTAGTGATAAATTAGCAAAAGAAGGGGTTGAAATATTAGAGGCGATCGACGGGTTTCAGGTCGATTGTAAATTTGGCATGGCCCCGGATGAGCTTAAAAAAATTATTAAGGATTACGATGGCCTGATTATCCGTAGCGGCACAAAAGTAACAGAAGAAATTTTGGAAGCCGCGGATAATTTGAAAGTTATTGGACGGGCTGGCGTAGGGTTAGATAATGTGGATATTAAGGCAGCCACGAAAAAAGGCGTTGTGGCGATGAATACCCCGGCGGGCAACACCACGTCAACCGCAGAGCAAACCATGGCGTTGATTTTAGCTTTGTCACGCAACACAGCACAAGCATATTCTTCCATGAAAGAAGGGCGATGGGACCGGTCAAAATATGGCGGGGTAGAGCTATATGGCAAAACCTTGGGGGTTATCGGTTTGGGCCGGATCGGATCCACGGTGGCGGGGTTCGCCAAATCGTTTGGCATGAAAATTATTGCGTATGATCCATATCTTTCTGTTGAAGTCGCAAAAGAAAAAGGGGTCGAGGTCGTTGAATTAGAAACACTTTTTAAGGGATCAGATTATATTACGATTCATATCCCGAAGACTGCGGAGACGAAGGGCCTTATCGGGGAAAAAGAGATCAACATGATGAAGAAAACTGTGCGTCTTATCAATTGCGCCCGTGGAGGAATAATTGATGAAGCCGCGTTGGTTAAAGCATTGGAAGATGATCGTATCGCGGGTTGTGCTTTGGATGTTTATGAAAAAGAACCGGTTGATCCAGGCTCGCCGCTTTTAAAGTTTGATAATTGTGTGACAACTCCGCATCTTGGAGCGTCTACTTCGGAAGCGCAGATTAATGTGGCGATCGAAATAGCGCATGCGGTTGCGAATGCTCTGCAAGGTAAAGGGATTGTTAATGCGGCAAACTTTCCGTCGGTCAGCGCGCAAGCGTATAAAGTTTTAGCTCCATATATTGATTTAGCCGAGCGGATGGGGAGATTTTCCGGCCAGCTTCTTAACGGTGGTGTTAAGGAAATCAAGATCATTTACAACGGTATTGTTACAAAACATAAGGTCGCGCCTGTGACGATGTCGTTGGTCAATGGACTGCTGCATCCGATTCTCGGGGATACGATTAACGCGGTCAACGCGCTTGAAGTAGCCAAAGGCCGCGGCATTAATGTCGAGGAAATTCAGTCGAATAAAGAGGCTGAATTTGTTAATTTGGTCAGCGCTGAAATTGTAACCGATAAGGAAACATTTACAGTATGGGGAACGTTGTCAGGAAACAACCAGCCGAGAATAGTTAAGGTTAATAATGTTTATGTGGAAGCCACTCCTGACGGATACATGATTTTTATTAACAATAATGACAAGCCGGGTATCGTTGGGGCTGTCGGGACGGTTTTGGCAGATGCGGATATTAATATCGCAGGGATCACCTTTGGCCGTGAAACGCCGGGGGGGTTGGCGATCAGTGTTGTGAATGTTGACAATGAGGTGCCCGAAGAGGTCGTTGAAAAAATCAAGGCAACCAAAGATGTCTTGTTTGTGAAATTGATTAAAGTGTAGGTTCTTTCATAGGATGCAAAACATGATGGCATTCAGGTTTCCACCAGCGGTTAGAGCAGGATTTGTTGATAGTGCCAACCCCGGGGCTTTAACCGCCTTGGTACTTTTTGCGGTATTTCTTTTTTTGATAAATCGTTTCCGGCACTCTTTGCGAATTCAGGGATGGTGCTTTATCGCTGGCGTTGGTATTGTGACGGGATATATTGCGTTAGGGACATTTGATCCTTTTTTGTCGTCGAAAAGATATGACCTGTTTCTGGATGTTTTTTACTTTTGTGCCGCAGTTGTTTTCGTGGTAACGGGCGCTCTTTTCTTTCGGGATTGGATAATTGTTAAGAAAGATGGCGGCGATGCGCGTTTGGTAATTACCCCTGTATTATTTAGCTCAAACAGCTGCGGATGTTTTGGTGGTAAAAAGGATGGGGAAAAAAGAAAACTGCGATACAAGATAGGCTGTGGAGCAGTGTCGTTTTGTTGTGGAGGGTTGGTTGCTTTTTTAGAATCGGCTTGGCCGGCCGACCAGTATATTACGATCATGCTTTATCAGGAGATTTTAGGGAAACAGGCATCTGCTGTTTTTAATTTAATTCTTTATGTTGTTGTTTTTGTCTTGCCCCTTTTTGTTGTCTTGAGTGCGGGGCAATGGGTGTCAAGGTCGCAGAAGTTTAGGGCAAAGATGATCTCGTCTCAGTCAAAGGTGCAGATCATTATTTCAGCCATTTTTTTTGCTTATGGAGTTGTTCTTCTGATGTATTATTTTTGAGGAATGTGTAAAAAGAGGGAAACGGAATTTTAGTTTCATAAAAGAATGAGAAATGAAATTTGTTATGGAAAGGAAAAACATGAATGTCGTTGTTGTTGGCGCCCAATGGGGCGATGAAGGAAAAGGAAAGCTGATTGATTTTTTATCGAAAGATGTTGATCTTACTGTCCGCTTCCAGGGGGGGAACAACGCAGGGCATACGGTTGTTGTCGGAGAGGAAGAATATGTTTTTCATCTATTGCCTTCAGCGGTCTTGCATAAGAATAAAATATGTGTTATCGGTAATGGTGTTGTCGTTGATCCCAAGGCTTTGATTGAGGAAATCGATGGTTTGAAAAAACGTAAAATCAATGTCACACCAAAACAGCTGAAAATCTCTGATCGTTGTCATGTTGTTTTGCCGTACCATCGTGTTTTAGACGGGTTGCGTGAATCAAAACGTGAGAATAAGATCGGAACCACTGGCCGGGGGATTGGGCCATGTTATGCCGACAAGGTTACACGTTGCGGCATACGTATGGGGGATTTGCTTAATTCGGGACTGCTTAAGTCGAAACTTAAAGATAATTTGAAAGAAAAGAATGAGGTGTTTCGTAAAGTTTATGGCCAAAAGAATTTCTCGTTTGATTCCATCTACAAGGAATATTTGAAGTATGGGAAAAAAATTGGCCCGTACATTTGCGATACAGCATTGTTTGTTAACCAGTCGATAGATAAAGGAAAAGCTGTCCTTTTCGAAGGAGCACAAGGGACATTTTTAGATATTGATTTTGGGACATATCCTTTTGTTACGTCTTCGAATTCAATTGTTGGTGGGGTATGTTCCGGCAGCGGGGTGGCTCCGACAAGGATCGACAAAGCCATTGCAGCGGTTAAAGCATACACTACACGTGTGGGGGAAGGGCCGTTCCCGACTGAATTAACAGCGGAACTCAGGGATGAATTACAAAGTAAAGGTAATGAATTTGGGGCTACTACAGGCCGTCCCCGACGTTGTGGTTGGTTTGATAGTGTTTTGGTCCGCTATTCGGTAATGGTTAATGGGATTTCCGAGTTGGCGATTATGAAACTGGATGTCCTTGATGGGATGAAAAAGATCAAAATTTGTACAGGATATAAATATCGCGGAAAAATTCTTAAAGATTTTCCATCAGATATAGAAGTCTTGTGGAATGCCAAGCCGATTTATGAGGAAATTGCCGGTTGGACAAAGCCGACAAAAGGTGTTCAGGAGTTTGATAAGCTCCCATTAAACGCAAGGCGTTACATTGACCGCTTGGAAAAACTTTTAAAAGTGCGAATTAAATATGTTTCTACAGGGTCAAAGAGAAGTGATACTATAATAAGAGATTAGTATTATATATAGTATGTAGAATATCCTTGACTTTAAAAAAGGCGTATGGTAATGTTGAAAAGCAAAAAAGGAGGCGCTATGCGTAAAATAATTCTACGGTTAGTGGTATGTGTGGTACTGAGTGTAAGTGCTTTCAGCTTAACAGGATGTACGATTATTTTTCAAAAAGGCCGTCGGAAAGATGTCCGGAAAATTGCAAAATTGCAGAATGAATACAGCAAATTGCAAGATGAACTATCTGCTTTAGAACGTGCCAAAATTGAGCTGGAAAGTAGGCTGAAAGGTGAGATTGACGATAAGGAAGTTAAAGTTGAAATGTTGGAACGTGGTTTGGTTATTACCTTTGTCGCAGAGGTCCTTTTTGATTCGGGTAAAGCGGTCCTTCGAGATGAAGCGCTATACAAGCTCGACAAGGTTTCACGTGTTTTAAACACTACGGTCAAGGATTTGAACGTTGGCGTTGAGGGACATACCGATAGTATTCCGATTAAGCATTCAGGATGGAAATCAAACTGGGAGCTGTCATCTGCACGTGCGATGAGTGTTTTGCATTACATGATTGAGGAGCATGAGGTTGCTCCCGGGCGATTGTCTGCGACGGGTTTTGGTGAATATCATCCTGTTGAGAGCAATGATACGGAAGTAGGCAGGCAGAAAAACCGAAGAGTTGAGATTGTTATTTTACCGAAGACAACAAAACAAGAAGCTTCTCATTCAACAGAGAATTTAAAGTAATTGAACTCTAAAAATTTGAAGGAGTTATAATGAAAAATATGATTATTGCGGTTTCTGTGGCAGTTGCTATTATCGGATGTGTGTTAGCTGTGAGTGCTAATGTAACAACGAGCCAAATGGATGAAAATTTGCAAAAGGAACAATATCAGAGAATGGTGGCTGAGAAGCAATTGCACTCTGCTCAAAAGAAAATTGTTAAACTCAAGGCGGAGTTGAAGGAGTCCCAAAACAAGATCCGTACAATTCAGAAAATTGTAACGCAAGGGGAAGAGGAAACTACAACATTAAAGTCAGTGTTGCAAGGAGTGTCTTCTGAAGTTGAAAGTCTTTCTGCGGTAAAAGGATCGTTGGAAAATGAGATTAGTCAGTTGAGAACGGAGTTGTCTGCGGCAAAGGCAGCTGTAGCAGCAGAACAAGCAGCAGCGCAACAAGCAGCACCAGTGGCTGCTCAGTAATGTTTTGAACTATTACAAGATGTCTTATTAGGGTGCCACTGATGTAATAGTCTTAAATAGATGGGGGATGTAAATCCCCCATTTTTTTAATGAGCCTCAAATTTACGGAACGAAGGTATATATTAATGCAGAAAAAGAGATTCCCGAGGCATGTGGCAATTATTATGGACGGTAATGGTCGCTGGGCGAAAAGTAAAGGGTTCCCACGTTTTCAAGGACATCGGGAAGGTGTCGATCGTGTTGAGGAGGTGTCTGAGGCTGCCAATCAAATGGGAATAGAGGTTTTGACGTTTTTCACATTTTCAACGGAAAATTGGAAAAGGCCCAAGGCGGAAGTTTCCATGTTGATGAAAACTGTCGGATCAGTTTTGAATAAGCGTGCGAAAAAATTGGGTAAATCTAATATCCGTATCGCCTCAATTGGCCGTAGGGATGGATTGCCGAAAGCTGTACTTGAAAGCCTGGAAAAAGCCATTGAGTTAACAAAAAATAATACAGGCCTTATTGTGAATATGGCCTTTAATTATGGGTCGCGTGTAGAAATTTTAGATGCCGTTAAAAGTATCGCTACCCGGGTGAAAAATAACGAATTAAGAGTTGATCAAATTGATGAAGAGCTTTTTAGTCGATTTTTATATACGAAAGATTTTCCTGATCCGGACTTGTTGATCCGGACATCCGGCGAACAGCGCATCAGCAATTTTCTTTTATGGCAGTTGTCTTACGCGGAATTTTATTTTACAGAAAAATATTGGCCTGAATTTACGCCTGAAGAATTCAATAAGGCAATTTTTGAATATCAGAGAAGAGACCGTCGGTACGGGCAAGTCAAGACACCTAAATAGTAAAATAAACTCACTAGATATCTTTGATCGCTCGCAACTATTTTATGGCCGTATAGGAATTTCGTATGGGGTTCTTGAAATTCCTATACTATAAAATAAGCTTGAAACAGGAAAAACGATATGTCAAAAAAACGGTTTTTTAGTTCAGTTGTGATGATTGCTTTAACTACAGTAGCTGTTTTTTTTGATTGGGGTTTGTTGTTTTTTGTTTTGTCTTTGACAGTGGGCGGGTTGTATGAATTCTTCTACATGATCAAGAAGAAAGGTATTCCCATTTATAGTTATATGGGGATTGTGATTGGTGTTTGGATACCCATTTCTATTTTTAGAGGGTTTGAGTTGACACGGAATTGGGAGTTGTTGTTTATTATCACAGCTTTTTTGACAATTTTGATTTTACAGTTTGCGCGAAAAGATAATACGAATGCGATTGTGGGTATTTCTACAACGATGTTCGGAGTCTTTTATGTTTCTTGGCTTTTTAGTTTTTTGATTAAGATCAGGTTCCTTTTGCCGGAGATTGAAGGAGTTAAACTGTTAGGTTTTATTTTGTTGGTTACGAAGCTTGGTGATATCGGTGCGTTACTTGTTGGAAGTTGGATTGGCAAACATCCGTTGTTCCCGAGGGTTAGCCCAAACAAGTCGATTGAGGGTAGTGCGGGAAGCATAGTTTGCAGTGTAGGGATCGCGGTTTTGTGCCGGTCCTTTTTGCCTGCGTCGATTGATTTCCCTGTTTGGCAGGTCATGCTGATGGGCGCTTTTTTTGGCGGAATTGGCCAGCTTGGAGATTTGTCTGAATCTTTAATTAAGAGAGATTGTAATGTGAAAGATTCAGGGAAACTGCTTCCTGGGATGGGCGGAATCCTGGACGTTATCGATAGTTTGTTGTTTTCTGCTCCGATATTTTATCTTTATATCAGTTCGATTTTGCAAGGGTCTCTTTAACATATGAAAAAAATTGTTATCCTGGGGTCAACAGGGTCAATTGGTATAAACACATTAAAAGTTATTTCCCGATATCCAAAGAAATTTAAGGTCGTTGGATTGACTGCTTTTAATAATGATGTGCTCCTTGAAAAGCAAATCAAACAGTTTTTGCCGCGCTATGTTGCTGTCCGGCCTAATGCGGTCAAAGGATTAAAAAATCGCTTAGGGCTAAAGAAGGTGAAGGTTCTTAATGCCGAGGAAGATCTTTCTTCCATTGTTTCTTTGAAAGAAGTTGATGTTGTAGTTATTGGCATGACAGGCAGTGCAGCGTTAGAGCCGTTTTTAAAAGCGGTTCAATGTGGGAAAACCATTGCCCCGGCTAATAAAGAAGCCTTGGTGATTGCCGGTGAGATTATTATGTCTCAGGCCAGGAAGTATAAGGCAAAGATTATCCCGGTAGATAGTGAGCAGAGTGCGATCTTTCAGTGCCTGGAAGGACAGCGTCGTTCTGATTTAAGAAAAATTTATCTGACAGCATCCGGCGGTGCCCTGGATAAAGTTCCGAAGGCGCGGTTTGGGAAAATAACGGTTGAACAAATCCTGGCTCACCCTCGCTGGAAAATGGGGAAGAAGATTACGGTTGATTCGGCAACCTTGATGAATAAGGGTTTTGAAATTATTGAAGCGCAGAGATTGTTTGATTTGAAGATTGCGGACATTGAGGTTGTGATCCATCCAGAGGCTATTATCCACTCTATGGTTAGTTTTCAGGATGGTTCAATTATGGCGCAATTAGGGATAACAGATATGCGTATCCCAATCCAATATGCCTTAACGTATCCGGAGCGGTTAGATACGGGCTTAAAGGACGTTGACTTTTTTAAATTAAAGCAATTAACCTTTAAAAAACCGGATTTTAAAAAGTTTCCGTCTTTAGGATTGGCGATTCATGTGGCAGGAGAGGGAGGAACGCTTCCAGCTGTCTTAAACGCTGCGGATGAAGAAGCGGTAAGCGCGTTTTTAAAAGGGAAGATGTCGTTTGTTAATATACACCGGATCGTTGAAAAGACGGTGTTGCAGCATAAGAATAAACGCAATCCTGGTTTAAAAGAAATTTTGGCTGCGGATACAGCCGCACGCGTGAAAGCACAGGAGATTATTTTAAAGAAGTTGTAAGCTTTTACTTTTAAAGGAATTAATTTATGAGTTTAATTGTTTTTATTGTCGTCTTAAGCATTTTAATCATTGTCCATGAATGGGGCCATTTTATTACTGCCCGGAAGCTTGGTGTTCGTGTGGAGAAGTTTTCTGTCGGGTTTGGGAAAAAGATTTTTTCTCATATGCACGATGGAACTGAATTTATGATTTGTGCAATCCCTTTAGGTGGCTATGTGAAGATGGCAGGGGATGAACGGGAAGAATGTATTGGAACCAAGGATGAATTTTATTCTCATTCAGTTGGGCACCGTGCCGCGATTGTGTTGATGGGGCCTGTAGTTAATTATGTTTTTGCGTATTTGTGTTTTGTCCTCCTTTTTCTCGCGGCTTTCCCCGGGCAATCCATGACCGTTCAGGAGATCGATGAGGGAGGGGCAGCATATGAAGCAGGGATCCAAGCTGGAGACAAAATTGTCGCGTTAGATTCCAGGAACGTCTATAGCGAACTGCAGATGGACAGGATGTTGGCCGGGGGACGTGAAGGTGAGTTGAACGTGGATATTTTGCGAGGGAGTCAGAGAATTACAAAAATAATAATTCCTGATATTATTGAAAGGGATGATGTCCTTGGTGAAAAGAAAACATTTATGGATATGGGAATCGGGTTTTATAACGAGGTCGCTATCGGTGAGGTTTTAAAGGATAGTCCGGCTGAAAAGGCAGGTTTAAGGCCTGACGATAAGGTGATCCAGGTCGGAGAAGTTAAGACATTAACATGGGAAGATGTCCATACGAATATTGCGAATTCACAGGAAACATCATTGCTTCTGAAAATTGAAAGAGATGGCGTTGTTATTGAAAAAGAGCTTTACCCGACTGAAAGAAAAATTAAAACCTCAGAAGGGGAAAAGCAAATAAGGATGATAGGGATTGTTCGTGCAGGGCCTGACATGGAAATGTACCGATTTGGATTAGTAGATTCTGTGAGGTATGCCTGGGAAGAATTGTGGGGGGTTACGAAATTAACATTAAGGGCAGTCTATTCTGTGGTTGTCGGTGCCAGGTCAGCTAAGGATACGGTGGGAGGGCCTATCCGTATTTTTGGAGTGGTTAGTGACGCGGCTGCGATGGGGGCTTCGTATCTTGTTCTTATTATGGCAATAATTAGCGCGAGTTTGGCAATTTTTAACCTTTTCCCAATCCCGGTTCTTGACGGAGGGCATTTATTTTTCTTGATTATTGAGAAAATCAGAAACGCGCCGTTACCGATGAAACTCGAAGAGGGTTTAACAAAAATCGGGTTTAGCTTGCTTATGTGTTTGATGCTTTTTGTTTTATATAACGATATTGTTCAAGTTGGATGGATAGAAAAAATTAGTGAATTTGTAGGGCAGTTTAGGGGAAGTTCAGCACCATAATTATCTTTTTTGAAGAAAGGTGAGGTCCATTATGTCTATCGGTGAAATCAAAACAATGATTCATCAATATCTGATTCAGAAGACAGATTTTTTATCTGTTAAAGATTCTATGACAGAAGACCAGTTAAGAGTTTTTGTGGATAAAGCTATTTCTGATCTTTGCGCGGAAGACCAGCTTGAGGTGACAATGGAGATGCGAGTTGCTCTGATCCGGAGCCTGGTTAGTTCGGTTGTCAGTTTAGGCCCGATCCGTCCTCTCGTAGAAGATCCGGAAATTACAGAGATTATGATTAATGGGGCGAGCGCGATTTATGTTCAAAAAGCAGGGAAGATTGAATTGACGGATGTGAAGTTCGAAAGCAATGAACATTTATTGCACTCGATCCAAAAGATACTTGCGGCGTCCGGTTCAAATAAGCGTGTGGATGAATCCTCTCCTTATGTTGACTTTTCGATGACAGATGGTTCGCGTGTTAATGTCCTTCTGCCTCCATGCTCGTTGATTGGCCCTGTTATGACGATACGTAAATTTGCTAACATTTCAGAGGTTGACCAACTCTTAAAAGCGGGAACCCTGAATGATGAGATGGCAACCCTTCTTATCGGAGCAATGAAGGCTAAGTTAAATGTTGTCTTTTGCGGGGCAACCGGGACAGGAAAAACAACCACGTTAAATGTTTTGTCCAAATATATTCCGGACCACGAACGGATTATTACGATTGAAGATACCCCTGAACTCCGGTTGCATCAGGATCACGTTGTTACGTTGCAGTCAAAGGGGGCGAATGTGGAAGGGAAAGGTGCGATTTCTATCCGGGATCTTTTTGTGAATTCGTTGCGTATGAGGCCTGATCGAATTATCGTCGGGGAAGTACGGTCGGAAGAGATGTTGGACTTGATTGAGTCTATCTCCAGTGGGCACTCAGGGTCTTTAGCGATTGTTCACGCGGAATCACCGGAAGATTGTTTTAGCCGTATGGTTACGATGATGTTGATGACAGGAATCCGGCTGAGTACCGAGGTGATTTATAAACAGATCGCGAGGGCTATTGATCTGATTGTTCATATTGAGTTGTTCCCTGACGGGAAACGTCGTTTGACATACATGACAGATGTTGACTGGGATGACGCGAAGCAGGATGTGATTATGCATGATGTTTTTCGGTTTGAACAAAAAGAAGACAGCTTTGATGATAAGATCGAAGGGGAATGGGTCAAAACCAATAAAAAACCTTCTTTCTTTAAAAAGTTTGAAAAGCGGCACATAAAGTTGCCGGATAGGTTTTTTGATTAACATTAAAAAAGGTTAGCTATGTATTGGTCAAAATGTTTTATTCCTACAGCAAAGGAAGTTCCTGTGGGAACAGAGGCGGTTAGTCATCAGCTTTCATTGCGGGCAGGGCTCGTTAATATGTTGACGTCCGGGGTTTACTCCTATCTGCCTTTGGGTTTAAGAGTGTTGCGGCGTATTGAAAATATTATTCGTCAGGAGATGAATAATGCTCAAGCCCAGGAGTTATTTCTGCCTTGTCTTCAGCCGATTGAAGTTTGGCAGAAAACAGGGCGGGATAAGGTTATGGAAGATATCATGATTCGTTTTGAAGATAACCGTGGCCGCAAAATGTGCCTTGGCCCGACTCACGAAGAAATTATTACAGAGCTTGTCCGGAATTATGTGCAGTCTTATCGTCAGCTGCCGGTAACATTGTACCAGATTCAGACAAAGTTTCGTGATGAGATCCGTACGCGATTCGGGATTGTACGCGCGTTAGAATTTATTATGAAAGACGCGTATAGTTTTGACCGGGATGAGGAGGGGTTAAAAAAGAATTATGACCGGATGTATGAAGCATACAAAAATATTTTTAAGCGTTGTGGGGTAGATGTGGTTATTGTCGCGGCTGATTCCGGGGCAATGGGAGGCGATGTTTCACATGAATTTTTGGTCCCTGCTTTAATCGGGGAAGATGAGATTGTGAAGTGTCCATCTTGCGGATTTGAGGGAGGAGTGACAGAGTCGCAAAAAAAAGATGATCCTTGTCCGGAATGCCAGCAGCAATTAGAGGGGCATGTGGCTATTGAGCTAGGACATATTTTTCAGTTAGGGACAAAATATAGTCAGGCACAAGAGGCTTTATTCCTTGATGATGACGGAAAACAGAAGCCAATTGTTATGGGATGCTATGGTATTGGCGTGAGTCGTCTGATTGCCGCGATTATTGAAACCAACAATGACGCGTCAGGGATTGTTTGGCCTAGGCAAGTGGCTCCTTTTGATGTGGAAATTTTGCCCATCCAGATCGGCGATGAGGAAAGCATGCAGTTGGCGAAGGAGTATTATCAAGGGTTGACAGATGCAGGGTATGAAGTGTTAGTGGATGATCGGGATGAAACAGCCGGCAGGAAATTTAATGATGCTGATTTGATCGGAATACCATACCGGATTGTTATTGGTAAGAGAGCCCTGAAAGAGGGTAATGTTGAAATTAAGAGTCGAAAAACATCCGAGATTATCATGGTTAAAAAAGAAGATGCTGTTGTGAAGATGACAGGACTCTTGGCAGAATAATTTTTTAAAGGGAAGAATTGTTATGGAAAATTTTTTAGCTGAACAGATTGAAAAAATAGTTTTGTCGATACTTAAGGAGGACAATCTGGAGTTGGTCGCGTTAAAGATTAAGCAGCATAATGCCAAGGTGATTTTAGAGGTTTTTGTTGATGAGCCTCGAGGCGGAGTTACTCTTGATATTTGTGCAGGAATTAATCGGCGGCTTAATGAAAAAATTGAGGAAGATGAGTTGATTGATGGAGAGCATGTTGTTTCTGTTTGTTCGCCGGGGTTAGATTGGCCGTTAAAGACGAAAAAAGATTTTTTACGAGTACAGGGCCGCAAGATTAGAGTTTTGTTAATAGAGAAGTTAGAAGGTAAGGGAGAGTATACGGGTACTGTGGATCAAGTGCATGATGATGAAGTTGTTCTTCAAGTAAAAGATAAGGTGCTAACTGTCCCGTTAGATAAAATTCAAAAGGCGGATCAGCTTGTATGAGGAATTTCAAAGACTGCATACGAAATTCCTATACTACAAAAAAAGTTGCGGGCAAACAAAGATATCAAGCGAGTTTGTTTTGTATAGCTGGTTGGTGAATGATTTGTTAAGAAAAAAATGTTATTAAATATCGAGGAGAAAAGGAAATGGATAGTAGTGAATTAGTTGCAATCTTGGAACAGTTAGAGCGGGATAAAGGGATTGATAAAGAAATTCTTGTGCAGGCAGTAGAAGCTGCTGTTGCGTCGGCCGCCCGCAAAATATGGACAGTTGATCGTGAGGAGGACATTAAAGTTTCTCTTGATTTAAAAACAGGAAAGCTTACCGCTTATGCCGGCGAACATGAAATCCGTTCAAGTGAATTTGGGCGTATTGCCGCGCAAACAGCAAAACAGGTGGTTATTCAAAAAATACGGGAAGCTGAAAAGGATGTTATCTTTGATGAATACCAGAACCGTGTTGGGCAAATTATCAGTGGGAGTGTCTACAGGTTTGAAAAGGGCAATATTATTGTTGATTTGGGTAAAACAGAAGCTATTATGCCCCGCAAGGAACAATCCAGTAAAGAGGAATTCAGGCAGGGAGACCGTATCCGCGTTTTTGTTTTAGATGTTTTGAAGGAAGCCCGGGGCCCGCAAATTGTTCTTTCTCGCGCTAATCCAAATTTTATTCGACGTTTATTTGAATTAGAAGTGCCCGAGATCTATGAGGGGATAGTTGAGATTAAAGCTATAGCCCGGACTGTCGGGGAACGGACAAAAATCGGGGTCTATTCAAAAGACGAAAAAGTAGATTGTGTAGGTGCGTGTGTCGGGATGCGTGGAGCACGAGTAAAAAATATTGTTTCAGAGCTCCATGGTGAGAAAATTGATATTGTTCGTTATTCGGATGATATTAAAGAATACATCCAGGCATCTCTTTCTCCCGCGGAACTTTCGCAAATCCAGATTGATTATGAAGATAAAAAGGCAAATTTGATCGTAGCTGAAGATCAGTTGCCTTTAGCGATCGGAAAACGTGGACAGAACGTGCGATTGGCAAGTCAGCTGGTTGGCTGGGAACTTAATATTTTCACTGCGGATCAGTGGCAGAAACAGCAAGAAGATGCGATGGATGAAGAGGACTCGGAGATGACAAGCGAGGAAGAGATAGATAAGGAATCCAAAGAGGAAGAAGAATCGGCCTCAGATGCGTTGTCAGAGCTGGAAGGTGCTAGCGATAAAATGAAGGAAATTTTAAAAGAATATGGGTTTGATTCTTTAGAAAAGATTTCGAATGCCGGTCTGAAAGATTTGACACAAATTAAAGGTTTGGGTACAATTAAAGCCGAAAAATTAATTAAGGAAGCCAAAGGCCTCCTTAATAGATAAACCTTATGGCCTGGAGTAATCCCGTCGATTGACAAGGTTTTTGTGGCTTGTAAATTATTGTAGATATATGATTAACAGAAAACAGAAAGTTTAATATGAAAGTATTTGAGTTAGCAAATGAATTGAATATCTCCATTGAAGCTGTTCTTGTGAAATTAAAAGCCTTAAAGCTTAAGGCTAAAGGGAAAGAACAGGAACTTAATAAGGCGGTCGGAGTTGTTGTCCGTGGGGAGTTAGTTAAAGATGTTAAGGCGGGAAAGATAAAAACCATTTCTCCTGAGGATAAGAAAGCGGCGCAGGAGGTAAAAGTGGAACAAGAAAAAGAACTTGAGGTGAAAGAATCTGAAGAACAAGAAGTTAAGAAGAAGACGGTTAAGAAAGCAACGATTAAAAAAACAACTACCAGAAAAGTTTCGAAAGCGAAACAAGTAGCGGAAGAAGAAAAGGATACGGTAAAAGAGGAAAAGCCGAAGAAAAAGGCTGTTGTTAAGAAGAAAACAGCGATTAAGGCGAAAGGTAAGGAAGAAAAAGAAGTTCAGGAAAAAGAGAAAGCCGAGAAGACAGTTATAAAAGAAAAGAAAGTTGAGGAAACGGCAAAGGCTCAGCCAAAGAAAACAAAACCAAAAATTAGCAGTGCGCCGTTTATTCCACTTAAGCCCCTTGTTAAAAAGAAACGCAAGTCAATCGGTAGGGGTGAAGAGGCTAAGGTTTTTAAAAAGGGTGAATTTGATGTTGGAGCGGTTCCGCCTGACATGGTGACACCGGGGGTTGAGCCGGGAAGTCCGGAAGCAGTTGCTGCACAAGAAGCTCGTTTGGCAAATCTTAAGGAACTTGAGTTGAAAATCCCTATTTCCGTTAAGGATTTCTCTGTGCGTGTTGAGCAGAAGACGAGCGTGGTTTTAAAGAAGTTAATGCAGATGGGTATCTTCTCGAATATTAATCAGGGGTTAGGAGAAGATATTGTCCGAAAATTAGCAGAAGAGTTCGGATATAAATTAACCAAGGTGAAGACGCAAGAGCAGCAGCTTGTTGAGTGGCACAAAGAAGAAGATGAAAATCCTGACTTGCTGAAGCCTCGCGCGCCTGTTGTTACGTTTATGGGGCATGTTGATCATGGCAAAACATCTTTAATTGATAAGATTCGAAAAAGCAAGCTTGCGGATGCCGAGCATGGCGGAATTACCCAGCATATCGGTGCGTATTCTGTAAAGCTTCCTAAAGGACGCATTACTTTTCTGGATACGCCGGGTCACGAAGCGTTTACGGCTATGCGCGCAAGAGGGGCGCATATCACGGATTTGGTTGTTGTGGTTATCGCAGCGGATGAAGGGATTATGCCTCAGACTGAAGAGGCAATTGATCATTCACACGCGGCAGGCGTTCCTATTATTATTGCTTTAAACAAAATTGACCGACGTAATGCGGATGTGGACCGTGTGAAAAAACAATTGGCTGATAGAGGCCTTAGCCCTGAGGATTGGGGTGGCAAGACGATTGTTGCTAATGTTTCGGCGATTACCGGTGAAGGAATTGATACTTTGCTTGAAATGATTCTTCTAGAAGCAGAGATGTTAGAACTTAAGGCTAATAGTGAGAAGAAAGCTTCCGGGATTGTTGTGGAGGCGCATTTAAGTCATGGCCGGGGGTCTGTGGCCAGCTTGATTGTTCAGGGCGGGACATTGCGCATGAATGACATTGTTGTTGCTGGTCAATATTATGGAAAGATGAAAGCTTTATTTGATTGTCTGGAAAGGCCTATTCAAGGGGCTGGACCGTCAACGCCGGTAGAAATTTTAGGGCTTCCTGGGGTGCCGGAAGCAGGGGAAATGTTTTATGTTGTTGAAGATGAAAAACAGGCCAGAGAAATAACACTTATCCGTCAGCGACAACTTAAGGATCAACGCTTAAACGCTCAGCAGCGTGTTACGTTAGAGGATATTTATTCACAGATTCAGGATGGGACGATTAAAGAATTGAATGTTATCCTGAAGGCTGATGTACAAGGATCATTAGAAGCATTGAAGGATTCTTTGGAAAAAATTCCAAGTGATGAAGTGAAAGTGAAATTTATTCATACAGGTGTTGGGGATATTAACGCATCAGACGTTATTTTAGCTGTGGCCTCTAACGCGATTATTATTGCGTTTCATGTCGGGCAAGACGCGCGCGCGAAAGAGGAGCTTGAAAAGCAGCCTGTTGATGTGCGCGAGTATCGTATTATTTATGACGCGGTTAATGATATGCGTCAAGCTCTTGAAGGGTTATTGGCGCCGAAGAAGCGGCGAAAATTCTTGGCTCGTATTGATGTGCGGCAGGTATTTAAGTTAAGCAAGTCCGGGATGGTTGCCGGATGTTTTATTGCAAAAGGGACGGTTACGCGTAAAGCCAATGTGGACGTTGTTCGTGACGGGGAAGTCGCTCATTCAGGGGTAATTTCAACGTTAAAACGATTTAAAGATGATGTTAAGGAAGTTAAGGAAGGATATGAATGCGGGATTGCTATTGACGGGTATGAAAAAATTCAGGAAGGGGATGTTTTAGAAGTTTATGAAATCGAGACGATTGCACGTACTTTGTAACGTGCTTGAAATTGTTTTTTACAGTATTTTAGGAAAGTATAAAATCGAGAACTGCATTAAAATCATATGACTAAAAAAGTCTTCAGCGCTATGCGGCCGACAGGGAAATTGCATTTAGGGCATCTTGTCGGTGCACTTCATAATTGGGTTGATCTTCAGGAAAAGTATTCGTGTATATTTTGTATTGCTGACTGGCATGCTTTGATGGGGCAGTATGATCAAGGGCAAGAGATTCATGAAAGCATTTTTGATATGGCGATCGATTGGATTGCTTGTGGAATTGATCCTGAAAAATCGCTTCTTTTTGTTCAGTCTGAGGTCAAAGAACATCTGGAGTTGCAGATGTTCTTTTCTTGCTTAACGCCCTTGGGTTGGCTGGAGCGTAACCCGACGTATAAAGAACAACTTAGAGAGATTGCGACACGGGATTTGCAGACATATGCATTCCTGGGGTATCCGGTTTTGCAGGCAGCGGATATTCTTCTTTATAAAGCCAATGCGGTCCCGATCGGAGAAGATCAGCTGCCGCATATTGAACTAACGCGCGAGATTTCCCGACGGTTTAATCACACCTATCAGGCAGAATTATTTGCGGATTGCGAGGCTATTCTTACAGAAACGCCGCGTTTGTTAGGGCTGGACGGCCGCAAAATGAGTAAAAGTTATCAAAACACAATTGCTTTGTCGGATTCGCCGGATGATGTGCGCAAAAAGACAAAACAGATGTTTACAGATCCAAAACGGTTGAGGTTGAAGGATCCTGGCCATCCGGATGAGTGTAATGTGTTTAGATATTATAATGTTTTTGATCCGGACAAGGTTGATGATGTTCGCGAGTGGTGCACGCAGGCGCAAAAAGGATGTACAGATTGTAAAGCAATTTTGGCGGAGAGTTTGATTGAGGAGTTGAAACCGATTCAGGAAAAACGGGCAGAATTAGTTGATGATAAAGATCGCGTCCGCGATATCCTTGCGGAAGGGCGCAAAAAAGCTCAGGCCCAGGCTCAAGAAACAATGGCACAGGTGCGAGAGGTTGTTTTTAAAGTATGAGTTATAAGCTAAATGAGCACATGAGTTGTGGAATGCAATGACATAACTCATGTGTGCGAATTTATCCCGAGCGAAACGAGGGATCTCTTATTATGAGTTATAAACTAAAATTAGACATTTTTGAAGGCCCTCTGGATCTTCTTTTGTATTTGATTAAGAAGAACGACATTGATATCTGCGATATCCCCATTGCGAATATCACGGATCAGTATGTCGCTTATATCGAGATGATGAAGATGCTGGACTTGGATGTGGTCGGCGAATTTTTGGTGATGGCCGCAACTTTAATCCAAATTAAGTCCAGGATGCTTCTTCCTGTGGAAGTTGAAGAAGAGCAGGAAGAGGAAGATCCCAGAGATGAGCTGGTCCGACGGTTGCAGGAATATAAGGTCTTTAAGGAAATCGCGGAACAGCTAAAGGATAAAGAGGGGGATCGCCAAAAACTTTATGCAAGACAAGTTGATGAAGAAGCACGTAAGGAAATGCAAGATGATGCAAAAGAGGTCTATTTTGAAGCAAACCTTTTTGATTTGATAAACGCGTTTACATCTGCCCTTAAGAAATTTAAAAAAGAAACTGTTTATGAGGTTGTTCGGGAAGAATTTACGGTTGAACAGAAAATTCATGATATTTTACATATGTTGTTGCGCGAATCTCCTTTGTTGTTGACGTCATTTTTCTCCGACGCAAAAAGCAAGATGGAGATTGTTGTGACATTTATGGCGCTTTTAGAGTTGATAAGATTGAAAGAAATTA
>JAGLHE010000078.1 GCA_023143685.1 Candidatus Omnitrophota bacterium | reverse complement strand
GACAGTATTGATCCGCAAAGCGACCATAGTGTACAGGTGAAGGTCCGGGTAACAGACTCGGATTCCGGACATCCGGCAGCATCTGTTATCTCGGATGCCTTTGAAATCAAGTACTATGCAATTACATGGGTTGTTCAGGACGCTAACGGCAGTGCTGTTACAGGCCTTGATACTGCTGAGCAGGCAACATCAAAACCGGTTAAAGCGGCATGGATAGTTACTGTTGCTAACGGTGATACCGGCCTTGATGGAACGGGTATTGTCCGATACTATCCATATAACGGAAACAGTTCTACTGATCCTGTTGATTCTGCCTACACGACGGTATTTAGACGGGCGGAAGCAGATGTCTGGTATAGTCAGACGGTTACAGATTGGCGCTGTACGGGTAGTGAAACAAAGACCGTTACTATGGACACGGCTGCAACGATCAATATTGTCTATTCTGTTGAAGCACAAACAATATATGATAATGAAGATGACGCGATCAGTATTGTGGCCTGGTTGAACAGGAAGGGCCAGCTTGTCAGTGATATGGGAACAGATTCAAGTGATTCAATCAGTGTTAATGTCTATGATACAGCGGGAACCCTGCTCAATCAAGCCGACCTGGGGGACGGGATTACGGTTGATGCTACAGGTGTCTTTGACGAAATCGTTTATGATCCGACGGGTGGTTTGACGGCAGGACAGTCGTATAAGATTAAGAGTGTTATCACCTATAACGCAACAGAATATATAGGTATTACGGTCTTTACAGTTCCGGTCTCGTATACTTACATTGTTAAAATAGGAGCTATTTATAGTTCTACAAATGATTCCTTAATTACTACCGCGTGGTTGGATCGTAGTGGTGTCGTTGTCACAGATCCGGGGGATATTACCATTATGGTTATGGATATGAGCGGGACAACAATGGATACCCAGAGTTTCGACGGGTATGATTCAATATTAGATTCTGTTTGTGCAAGTAACCTGGCAAATGGTATTTACTCCGGAGTTGAGTGGGATCCCGCGGCAGGTATTACGGCGCAAGTTCCTTACGCGGTTAAGGCAACTATTAGCTATCGCGGAAAGGATTATAGCGCTGTTGAAACATTTTCGAAGACGGATATATCAGAAGTTCAAGAAGGCATAACAGATGTTCAGACTGAGATTGAAAGTGTGACAACATCAATGGGGGGTGTGACAACATCGATGGCAGGTGTCGCGACACAGATGACAACGGTTGGGACAAAGATGGATACTGTTAATACCGCGATTTCGACCACGATTCCTACCCAGATCACTGGTGTTAAAACAGAAACTGCCCGGATTTTGTTAGCAACAGGCGAGGATGGATATCTGTCTGAACAAATCGGAGGAGTATCAGCAACCGTTACTGCTGAAGTTAAGCCTCATTTGCGCGCCGGGATCCTTTCTCGTCAGACAATGGCAAAGTCAGGAGATACAACAACGGTTGCTTACCGGACAACAACAGGGTTATCACCTGATATAACGGTCTATAGTCCGGCGAACGCTATCCTGGTATCGTCCGTGGTGATGACAGAGGTCGGAGTGACCGGGGTTTATGAATACGCGTTAACCTTTGCTGAAAGTTGGGGAACAGGTGAGTTTACGATTATCTGTTCAGAGTCGACGTTAGGGACAGCAGATTCGATGACGATTACGGTCTTGACGACTGACCTTACCGAGATATCGTCAAGTCTTGACACGGTTTCAGCGACAACAGCAGGCCTTGGCGACTTGGGTGACGATTTGAATAAAATCGCGGCAATTCCTGAACAGTTAGGTGTTCAGGTGAATATGATTGAAGCGTCCTTGTCAAAGATCAGCGGGGATCTTACAGAAAAAGTTCAGGAAGCCGCAAGTGCTGTCGGAGATCTTGAGGTGGTTTATGAACAACTCTCCGGCTTAAGTGAACAGATTAAAGAGCTTGGTGCTACCGACGGTATAGACCTTGAGAAAGTTTATGAAGTCTCGAAAGAGAGGATGGCTGACATTGATTACTTGAAGAATAAAACTGAAGAGTTAAAAGCTTTGATTGAATTATCGCAAAAAATGATTGATAATGTAGCTAATCAGCCTGTCACTCAGACATGGTTTGAGTTCAGGTAATTTGGGAAGACGCAGATGAATTAGGGGGTCAGATCTCGACTTGACTACATGTTGGCCCTCTATACATAAGGGGATAAGAAATGAGAAGAATTTTTCAAAAACCAATATTATTTTTGTTTCTCGTATTTGCCTTTTTTGTAAAGCCTCTCGAGGCGAGTGTTGTCATGAAACTCATTGGTATTAATCCTTCGGAAACAAGGGACAGGAAGGTCGTTTTAAAAGCTTATTTGCCGGAAGAGATTGAGCCGGAGAATGTTATTGATAAGGTGGATATGGACCTTGTGTATGACACCAAGGAAGGGATGTACTATGTCTTTGGGGAATACACGGTGCCTCCCGGGGGAAATGTTGAGAGGGAAGTTGAAATTGAAGATGTCTGGGTGATCCCTGCTGAAGAGATTGAGAATTTAAGGAAAGAAACAATGAAAACCGCGGAGCTTTTGTCAAGGACGGAGTATCGAGCTCGCGCGTTGTTTTTAAAAGAGAGCATTGAATCCAAGTTGAATCAGATTGAGCGTCGTCAGAAAATAGCAGCGGTGAATCCGCAAAAACATGTGTCGAATTATCGGGAGAATGTGGCTCTCCTTGAGGCGGTTAAGACAGATGTTATGTTTGCCCGTAGTCTTATGTCGCAGGCTAAAGGGGTTCCACACGCGTTGGTTTGGAAGATTTTTATATGGGTCGTTGTTTTCCTGGGGTTGTTAGGGTTGACTTTTTATTTTGTTTGGCAGAAACAGATGAAGAGTGTTGATGTTCCTTTTGAGATCGATGAGCCTTCCCCCGAAGAGCTTCTGGCCTCTAGTCCGAAGAAAACAACACAAGAGCCGAAAACTATGAAGTCGGATGATCTTAAGAGAATGATGGATCAGGAATAAAGTGCGTGCAACGCGCTACGTACAACGTAGCGCGCCAATCCGTCGCACGTAGCCCGCCGCCAACTTTTTTATTAGAATTAGCTTTACGGTCTTTTGCTCGGTCAGTATAATAATTGACATAAGAGCCCAGGAATAATACATATCTAAAAAAATATATATAAAAAAGTACAAGGAGAAGTGGCGTGGAGCGAGATAATGTTTTGATCATCGAAGACAAGAAAGAAGATTTGATGTTTTTGCAGCAATTGTTGCAAAAGGAAGGATATAAGGTCTGGAGTTGTTCTAATGGGCCTGGAGGTATCAAGCTGGCGAGGACAACTCCGTTTTCAGCAGTTCTGACTGAGTTGCGTATGGCTGATATGAACGGCGTTGAGATTACAAAAGAGCTGCTTAGCATTAATCCTATGACAGGGGTTGTTGTTATGACAGTTTTTTCTTTTGTGAGTTCTGCTGTTGAGGCGATGGAGAAGGGAGCTTATGGATATATCTCAAAGCCGTTTAATTCGGCTGAGGTTTCGATTGTTGTCGCGCGCGCGATTGAGCGTTCACGTCTTTTAGGGACAAGCCAAAGTAAAGACCATTATGTCGAACTTTCTGCTAAAGACGGCCTGACGGGGGTGTATAATAGACGATTTTTGGATACGTTTTTGACAAAGAAAATAGTAGATGCCAGGGAATTGAAAGATGAATTTGCTGTGCTTATGATTGATTTGGATCATTTTAAAGAATACAATGATACGAAAGGGCATGCGGCAGGGGATGAGTTGCTTAAAAGCGTGGCTAAGGTGTTTCAGGAAGCGTTGCGTCAGGCAGATTTTGTGTTTCGGTATGGTGGGGAGGAGTTTACCATTTATTTGGAACGCGCCAATAAAAGATACGCTGCTTTGATCGCGGAGAGGATTCGTACATCTGTGAATTTATACTTGCCGGTAACGATCAGTATGGGGGTCAGTACATTTCCTGATGATGGGGATGAAATGGATGTGCTTATTAAAAAAGCGGATACAGCTCTTTATCATGCTAAGGAGAATGGCCGTGATCAGGTGAGTTTGGCGTAAGAATAACTTGTAAGTACGAAGTGCGGGGTACGAAGAGGAAAAAAAATTTAAGCTCGTGCAGCGAGCCGCGTGAAACCCTCGTACAATAAATCATTAACCAATTAGCTATTAACCACTCTATGAAAGTCAGTGTTATTAATCCCAAAAAAGTTGTTTATGAAGGCAATGCCCTGATGGTTGTTTTGCCCGGGGAAGATGGAGAGCTTACGATGATGGATTTTCATGAATCCGCGTTGTGCGCGTTAAGGGATGGCCTGGTCCGGATTCAGGAGGATTTCGGTGGTGAGAAAAGAGGGAAACGGTTCGAGGTTCCAGTGATTTCAATTAAGATTAAAAGAGGGATTGCCAGGATTTTAGCTAATGAGTTAATTATGATGGTGGAAACATGAAGACACGAATTGACACGAATCAAAAGCACGTATGGGCACAGATAGATAATTTGTGTGTATCCGTGCTTGGGGAAATTTATAGTGGATAATGTCGGGATAATACTAGTTATGCTTTTAAGTACTCTGGGGCCGTCGTTAGTGATTGCTTACGTCGGGGCGTCAGCTTTAAAGGCGCTCGCGCGTAACCCTTCGGCGTCAGCAAAGATTTTGCAGTCAATGATGATTGCTTTTTTGTGCGCGGAGGCGATCGCTGTTTTGGCCTTGCTAGTTGTTTATATGTTGTTTAAGTGAAAAGTTAAAATTAAATCTTCTTAATCAGGTTTCTGCCATGCTAATCCATCTTTTTGTTCTTCAAGTTATTACTTTTATTGCTTTAATTTTTGTGTTGAAAATGTTGTTTCAGCGGCATTTGAGTAATGCTGTTGAGCGCCTGAAAGGCCTTCAGGAAGACGCGGTCCTGAAGGAGAGTCAACTGCATGAAGAATTAGACCGGGCCAAGGAGGAGCGTAGCGCTGAAGTCGAGCGCGGTAAGCAAGAAGCACGAAAAGTTATTGAACGCGCGAAGATGGATGCTGAGATGTTGCGTTCCAGCCTGGAGCAACAGGCCCGTCAGGAAAAAGAAACAATTATTAATCAGGGCAAAGAAAATGTTGAACGGATGAAAAAGGAGTTGACTGTTGAGATGGAAGAGAAGGCTTTGAAGTTGGCTGTGGATATTATTAAATATACTTTGGCTGAAAAAGAACGCCAGACGTTGCAATATCAGATTATTGAAGATCTGATT
This sequence comes from Candidatus Omnitrophota bacterium, assembly GCA_023143685.1. GTDB lineage: Bacteria > Omnitrophota > Gorgyraeia > Zapsychrales > JANLHA01 > JAGLHE01. Next base: position 10,217 of record JAGLHE010000078.1, on the reverse strand, counting down.
AATGAAATCGAAAAAATTGATAAAGATAAATTTTTTGTTAAGACCAATAAAGTTGAACTTTCCGCGAGCTTTCCTTTGACTGAAGAGGAAAAGCAGCGGCTGGAGAAGATTCTTTCTGAAAAGGTTGGCGATAAGATTGAGATGGAAGAAAAATTGGACGCGGAGTTGATCACAGGCATTGTGATTCGGATAGGAGATTTTGTTGTTGATGGGAGTTTGAAAAATAAATTACAGAAAGTGCTTCCATATTTGAAAAAGAACCGATAGGAAAAAGTAGGGACAAAAAGTGGGGTTCGTCCCTGCTTTTTGTCCCTACTTTTTGAAAGGAGATTTTTGGATTTTAGAATACCAACTTTAGATATCAAGGAAGTCGGCCTTGTTAAAGAAGTCAAGCAAGGGATTGTCAAAATTGACGGACTCCCTTCATGCGCGTACGGCGAGTTGTTGCAGTTTCCTAACCGCGTTAAGGGTATTGTTATTGGTTTTAATCAGCGTGAAGTTAACGCGATTGTCCTCGGGAAAACCAATACCATTTCCGTTGGTGATGAGGTGAGTTCTTTGTCAGAGCTCGTGAATGTCCCTGTGGGAGAGGGGTTTCTCGGGCGTGTGGTCAATAGTATGGCAGAACCGATTGACGGGAAAGGCCCTATCCCCTCAGCAACGTTTGCCCCGGCTTTTCGAGAGGCCCCGGGCATTATGGACCGTAATCCGATTGACAAGTCACTTTTGACAGGGATTAAAATTATTGACTTAATGATTCCGATTGGCAAAGGGCAGAGGGAACTGATTATCGGGGATCGTCAAAGTGGGAAATCGGTTTTATGCCTGGACGCGATTATTAATCAAAAAGATAAAGATGTTGTTTGTATTTATTGCTGGATCGGGGGGCCGAGTTCAGATTTAAAAAAACATGTTCATGTTTTACGGAAAAATCAGGCCTTGCCTTATACCATTGTTGTTTCGGCGGGAGCGGACGCGTCTGTAGCCGAACAGTATTTGGCCCCGTATACGGCAGCTGCTTTAGGGGAACATCTTATGGGTCAAGGCAAGGATGTTTTGGTCGTGTTTGATGACCTGACTAAACACGCCTGGATTTATCGTGAAATGTCTCTTTTATTAGAACGGTCTCCCGGGCGGGAAGCTTATCCGGGAGATATTTTTTATCTGCATTCTCAACTTATGGAACGCGCGGGATACATGAGCGGCGCCAAGGGCGGCGGGTCGATGACATTTTTGCCTATTGCTGAAACTTTACAGGGTGATATTACCGGATATATCCAGACAAATCTTATTTCTATGACCGACGGGCAGATTTATATCAGCACAAATTTGTTTAAGGAAGGGTTTAAGCCGGCGATTGATTTGGGCCTTTCGGTTTCCCGTATCGGAAGCAAAGTCCAGTGCCCGGCTATCCGTGAGGTAAGCATGGGGTTGCGTTTGGAATACGCGCAGTATCGCGAAATGTTACGGTTCACAAAATTGCGAACGCGTCTCGCGCCTGAAACATTAGAACAGATGCGCCGAGGAGAAACCTTGCAGGCGTTGATGATGCAGGCTAATAATACGCCTGTGCCGTTATCGAAAGAAATACTTCTTTTTTATGCTTTTCAACGAAAGATATTAGAGGTGATCCCTAGGGAAATGTTACAGAAGTTTATGGATGAATTTTATCCTTACTTGCGGCAAAATTTTCCAGAGGTTGTCCAGCATCTTGAAGATAAAAAAGAGTTGACTCCCGAGATAAAGAAAGAAGTGGGGGGCACATTTGTATCTTTCTTCAGGGAATATGAGGCAAGAGAAGAAGCATCAAGGCTTCCGAGGGAGAGACGATGATTTCTTTAGCCGGATTGAAACGCGATATGGATTTTATGCGAGACCTTGGGAATATCCTTGATACGTTTAAGGTCGCGGCATTGGCTCAGTTCCGGTTTTTTCAAAGAGATGAGAATATTAATGAGTTTTTTTCTGATGAAATTGAGAAAGCCTTTCGGATGTTGCCGCCGGAAAAGGTGTCAGTTTCTCCTTATGTGACTGAGCACGAGGCCTCTGACGAGCGAAAAGCAAAGGCGATTATCGCGGTAATATCAGACGATGGTTTTTTGGGTGGGCTCAATTCTTCGGTTGTCGAGGCCGCGTTACAAAGAAGAACCCTTTTTGAAGATGAGGTGATTGTCCTTGGTGAGAGAGGGGTGCGGTTTCTTGAAGAACGGCATGAACGGTTTGTCCCCTTTCCGGGGATAGATGAAGATATCAGCTACAAACATGTTGAGAGGTTGAGGAGCTATATCTTAAAAAGGTTTTTACGTAAGTTTCATGAGGTTTATATTGTTTATCCGGAGTTTTTGTCTTTGACATCGCAGAGGATTACGGTAACAAAAGTTTTGCCTTATATGATCCCCCCGAGAAGAAGAGTCCGGCGCGAGACTGCCGTAAAAGAACTTCTTGTTGAACCGACCGAACCGCGCGCGGTGCGTGCCCTTGTGACGATGTGGTTAGGGTATAAACTTTTGGATATATTTTGTTCGGCAAAACAATCGGAATACGCGGCACGTATTATGCATTTAGAGGGGAGCGTGCAGGAACTCACGGAAATGAAAAAGAAATTGACTTTGCAGTATTTTCGGCAGGTGCATACATTAAGAGATAAGACGATCCGGGAAATTTCCGCGTCAAAGATTTTATTGAAAGAACATAAGAGGTAAGGTCTAATTAGAATGGAAGAAAAGGCTGGAAAAATTATAGCTGTGCAAGGCGCTGTCGTGGACGTCCAGTTTGAGGATGAAGATGTCCCGGCTATTTATGATGTTGTAAAGGCGTGGGGTCTTCATGGGGATGAAGTGGTCCTTGAGGTCAGTGAACATTATCAGCATGGTGTTTGCCGGTGCGTTGCCTTAACATCAACGCTGGGACTTAAAAGAAGCTCTTCTTGTGTGGCAACGGGAAAAACATTAACCGTTCCGGTGGGAAAAGGAATTTGCGGGCGAGTGATTAACGCGATGGGAGAGCCGATCGACCAGAAAGGGCCTTTGGATGATTTGGACCGTGTCCCTGTACGAGGTGTACAGCAATTAGTCGATGACAGAGGTTTTGGGGATGATGGCGAAGAGATCCGGTATGAGATTATGGAAACCGGAATTAAGATGGTTGATTTGCTGTTTCCGCTTATAAAAGGGTCGAAAACCGGGGTCCTCGGCGGGGCGGCTGTCGGTAAGACGTTGCTGATTTTGGAGATTATTCATAACATTATTACAGTGCAGCGCGGTGTTTGTATTTTTACAGGGGTAGGGGAACGTATTCGTGAGGGAAATGAATTTTACTATGAGTTGTTAAAACGGGATTTATTAAAACGTTCTGTTTTGGTTTTTGGACAGATGAATGAAGCGCCAGGAGCAAGATTTGAAGCAGCACAAGTTGGGGCGAGTTTGTCTGAGTCATTTTTGGATGAGGGAGAGGATGTTTTGTTTTTTGTGGATAATGTTTTTCGTTTGGCGCAAGCCGGGGCAGAGCTTTCGGCCTTGTTAGGGAGGATCCCGTCAGAGACAGGGTATCAGCCGACGTTAGCTTCGGAAATCAGCGCGTTTCATGAAAGGATCCGGTCTCATAAAAATGCTTCGATTACCGCTGTTGAAGCGGTGTATGTCCCCGCGGATGATTTAACGGACCCTGCGGTTGTCACAATTTTTTCGCACCTGGATTCGATTATGGTCCTTTCCAGAGACTATGTGCAGAGGGGGCTATATCCCGCGATTGATCCGTTGCAGTCCAGCAGCGGGTTTATTGATCCGGTGATTGTCGGGGAGAAACATTTTGATATCGTGCAAGAGGTAATCAGGTGTTTTCAGAAATATGAAGAGTTGCATCGTATTGTTGCCATTATCGGTAAGGAGGAGTTGTCACAGCAAGAGAGAACGGTGTTTGACCGTGCCAGGAAATTACAGAATTTTTTGACTCAACCGTTTTTCTCCGCGGAGATTTATTCCGGGAAGAAAGGGAAATATGTCCCTCTTGAAAAAACGATTGAAGGGTGTCAGCAGATTATTTCCGGGCGAATGGATGCTTTTGCTGACGAGAAATTTTATATGATCGGGGCGTTGGATTTAGAAAATATGTAGAGACGAGTGTTCCTTACCTTCAATGAAAGGGGAAATATGAGAGAAGTTATTGTTATGGACAGGGATCTTGAGCGTAGAGATTTCTTTTATGAAATTCTTACTCAAATGAATTGTGAGGTAACAACGATCCCGGCGTTTAGTGAACTTATTGAGCGGCTCAAGCGTGCCCGGCCGGATTGTATTATTTTAGATATTGAGTCAACAGGGCGGGACTTTAAGAGTGTGTTAACGTGTATTAAAGAAATTGATGACAGTGTGAAGATTATCGCGCTTACGATTGATGATATGCAAAGGGAGACGGGGGCACAGCTTGATAAAAATGGCAATGTGATATGTGTCAGGCATGATATTAAGTCATCGCAATTGATCCCTGTACTTTTAAGGGCTTTAAGAGAGAAAGAAGTTGAAATTGATGAACAAAAAATTGCTCCTAAAGGGCGATTTTTGATTGTTGATGATGAGGTCGAAGCATCGTCGATGATAAAAAATTATTTTATACGGAAAGGGTATGACGTGGATACGGCATGCAGCGGGGAAGAGGCGTTGTTGAAAATTAAGTCGCGCAGGCCGGATTTGGTTGTTTTGGATATTATGATGCCGGGGATGGATGGGTTGTTGGTGTTAAAGCATATTAAGAAAATTGACAGTTCGATTGTTGTGATTGTCGCGTCCGGAACATATGAACAGCATATTATTGATTCAGCGTTAGCGCTGGGGGCAGTCAAGTATTTAAATAAACCGTTTAGTTTGGATAATTTGGAAGCAATGATTTTAATGGGCATGGCCGGGGTGATGACGGAGGACGGATGGAGGAAAAAGTAGGGTTCGTTCCTACTTTTTGTTGACGAATTTGCAGGGAACGGTTTGAAACCGTTCCCTACCAAACAAATGGGAGTTTGCATATGGCAAAGATTGGGGCAATAAACTTCACCACTAATAATTTTGGAAAAAGTTTATTCCTCCGGTCACGAGGATTGATTTTGAATATACCTCTTATCAAACAAATGGGAGTTTGAATATGGCGAAAATCGGAGAAATCTTAATACAAAAAGGTTTTATCACGCCGCAAGATCTTGAGCAGGCTATGGTGGAATCAAAAAATAAAGGCGAGGTCCTCGGTAAAACCCTTGTGCGTTTAAATTTTATTACGCAAGCGCAGTTTTTAGAGGCGTTGAGTGAACAGTTGGGGATGACCTATTATGCAAGCCTTGCTGATGTGCCGATCTCACGGGATGCGATTGAAGCTGTGCCTGTTAAGTTTGTTTGGCATTACAAGATTATGCCTATTGAAATGCTGGGTAAGGTCTTAACGGTTGCTGTGTCAGACCCGCTGACAATTTGGTCGATTGAAGATTTGAAACTTCAGTTGGGGTGCGAGATTCAGAGGGTGTTAGCGACCGAGGATGAGATTTTAGATACAATTCGAAAATACTACGGGTTTGGTGCGGAAACGGTTGAAGAAATTTTGTCACAAAATGTGGTTGAGAAAAAAGAAGAGACCAAGCATGAGGAAGTTGAAGAGATTGAAAAATCTGCTGAAGACACATCTGTTATTAAACTTGTTAATGAAATTCTGTCGGACGCGATCCGGAAAAGAGCAACAGATATCCATATTGAATGCTACAGAGATAAGGTGCGGGTACGCGCGCGCATTGACGGGGTTCTTTATGATATGAATGTCTCTGAACAAATGAAATTTCTGCGTGAGGCGATTGTTTCACGTATTAAAATTTTGTCAGGGTTAAACGTTGTTGAGAAAAGGCTCCCGCAGGATGGCCGGGCGATTGTGAAGGTGGAAGGGCAGCAGGTTGATTTGCGGATCTCGATTATTCCGTCCCTGTTTGGCGAGAACGTTGTTATTCGTGTTCTTCCTGTAAACCTCATGTTTGACTTAACAGATTTGGGGTTTTTTGAAGAAGATTTGGGTTTGATTGAAGAGATCATGGCCAAACCGTATGGCATTATTTTTCTTACCGGGCCGACAGGAAGTGGTAAGACTACAACCCTGTATGCTTATTTAGGGCGGCTGGATAAAGAAAAAATTAAGATTATTACAATTGAAGATCCGGTTGAGCATGAGCTGGACGGTGTTATGCAAATTCATGTGCGGCCTGAGATCGGGTTTACATTCGCGGCAGCGTTAAAGAGTATTTTGCGGCATGACCCGGATGTCATGATGGTCGGAGAGGTCCGTGACCGTGAGACCGCGGAGTTGGCAATTCGTACGTCTTTGACCGGACACCTTATTTTTACGACGCTTCATACAAACAACGCGCCAAGCGGCCCGCCGCGTCTTTTAGATATCGGGATTGAACCGTATTTGATATCTTCTTCGGTAAACGCGTTTATTTCGCAACGTTTGGTGCGGATGATTTGTCCGAATTGCAAGACGGAACGTACAGATAAGTCAAAGTTGGGCCCGGAATTCCAGGATATGAAAGTCTATTATGGAAAAGGATGTGATGAATGTAATTCGTTAGGGTATCGCGGCCGAACCACAATTTATGAAATCTTGCCGGTTGACGAAGCGATTCAGCAGCTGATTATTCAAAAGGCTTCTGCCGCAGACATTTTGGCGCAGGCTAAAAAAACAGGCTTTCAAACATTAAAAGATATCGGCATTAAAAAAGTTCGGTTGGGTGTTACAACGCCGGAAGAAGTTGTCCGGGTCACGGAGTTGGAAGGCTAAACACGCTAAACTACGCGAATGACTAGGCATTGTTAACGTCCTGTTTTTTAGCGTTGTTTCGCGCTATTCAAAAATTACCATGAAATTTAATTATAAAGCAAAAAAGGGAATTGATAAGGTTGTGGACGGGGCGATAGATGCCCCTTCCCGCGAAGCTGCTTTGGATATGTTGTGGGAGCAGGGGTTGTTCCCTATTGAGGTGGTAGGCGCGGAACCGATACCGGCAGAGGCTCAGCAGGTAGAAGAGAAAGGAAAAGAGAAAAAGAAGCCTGTGATTACAGGAAGACGTAAAAAAGTTACCACAAAACAAATATTCCTTTTTAGTCAGAAATTAAACACATTAATTCGTTCAAAAGTTGATTTATTGTCATCTTTGAGGATTGTCTATGAGCAGACAGATCATCTTGTTATGAAAGAGATGGTTTTAAAGATGCACAATGCTACGAAAGAAGGAAAGGTTTTTTCTGAGTCGCTCGCGGAATATCCGAATTTGTTTTCTCCTTTATATGTCAACATTGTTAAGGCCGGGGAAGTGAGCGGCGCGCTTGACGCTGCCTTGGAGCAAATTTGTGATTTTATGGCGCGCGATGAAAGTTTGAAATCCAAGATTGCGGTCGCGTTTGCTTATCCGTCGATACTCTTGGCAGTGGGGTTAGGCAGTGTTTTTGTCTTGATTAATTTTGTTGTCCCACGGTTAAGTTCAATGTTTGACAGCTTGGGCCCGGATCTGCCTCTTTTGACTAAGATTGTTTTAAAGATTAGTGAGCTTTCCAATGAAAGTTGGTTTATTGTCGTTGGGATTCTTGGAGTTGCTGCCCTGGCCCTTTTTATGAAAAAGGGCGGTGACTTTTTTAAAAAAACCTTTGGTAAAATAAAAAGAAAAATCCCTGTGGTCAGACGGATCGTCAAAAACCAGGAACTGGCTTTTTTCTCCCGGTCAATGGGGTTGTTACTTAAAAGTGGAGTTACGTTATTAAAATCTTTCTCAACAACGATTCCGGGGATTGACGATCCAGCGTTTCGAGCGGAACTGGAAGGGGCGTTGCGCAAGGTTGCCGCGGGGCAGAGTTTTTATCAGAGCATTGACGGTATAAAAGGATTGCCGAGTTTTTATTCAAAGATGTTAGCCGTTGGGGAGCAGTCCGGCCGGCTTTCGGAAATGTTTGAAGAGCTGGCACAGTCGTATACCCAGCAGATTGAGGGGGATATTAGTTTATTGAGTGCTTTGTTAGAGCCGTTGTTGATCCTTTTTTTGGGGTTAATTATGGGAACAATTGTTGTCTCAATTTTAATTCCGATGTTTGAAATTACACAAATGGTGCAGTAAGGCAGAAGACGGATACTATTCACTATTAACCATTAACTATTTACCAGCATATGAAAGTTATTTTAGGCGTAGAACTTGGAAATGAATATTTAAAAATTGCTGTGGCCAGTGATAAGGGCGCGCAGTCGAAAATAATTGACTGCCTTTTTGAGCCTATCGCGTCGCGCAGTGATGAGGAGATCAGTTCCGCGATTATTAACAGCCTTAAAAAGAAGAGGTATAAATCTCAATCGATATCGGTTTCTTTGTCAAGAAATTTCGTGACGATGCGAAATTTACATCTTCCTTCCACGGATCAAGAAGAGATCGAGAAGATGATCGGGATTCATGTGACCCGCATTGTTCCGCATAAAAGCAATGAAGTTGTCTCGAGTTATTGTTTGTCCGGGATTGATGAGATGGGGTATGGCCGGGTGTTGGTGGCGATTGTTCATAATGAAAATATCAGTCGGCAGTTGCGTATTCTTGACCGTGCCGGATTTTTAGTTGACGGGATAACGTTGAGTTCGCATTGTGTGTGGGAAGAGGTGGTATCAGAGTTTAGTTCTTCTATTCCGACGAATGCGGTGTGTGGGATTTTTGATGTGGACGCGGATTTTACAGATTTCATTTTGTTTGATAAGGACAATCTTTTGTTTACACGTACGATTGCTGTTAAGGGGGCTGAAGCGAACACGGAACTTGGGTTGAAAAAGTTGTTGGGCGAGGCGCGTCAGCTGATGGTAATTTTCGGTAATGAAGAAGTCAATTCCAAGCCGGAGAAGATATTTTTAAGTGGAGCGATTAAAAAAGAAATGGTTCCCGCTATTGAAGATGATCTGGAGACCCCGGTGCAATATGTTTCTCCGCTTTCCTGTGTTGAGGGGAAGAAAGACGAGGGAGAAGATGTCGCGCGAAAGCTTTCTTTCATCGGGGTAGCGAATGTCGCGGTTTCAGCAGACAGTGAGAAGAAATTGTCTTTTGTCCTTCCGGAAATGAAGATCCGCAAAATGTTGCGTGATCGTATTCGGGAGATTAGCGTCTTGGGAAGCCTGGTGATTTATTCGTTATGCGTTATTTGTTTTATTTTTTTAGGGCGAATTTATAACCAGCAATCTTACATGGATGATTTAATTGAACAGTCTTCGGGGATCGAAAGTGATATTGGGGATTTGGTCGGTTATCGTGATAAGGTGAATTTTGTCAAGGAACATTTAGAAAAACGTCGGATCCCGATGCTTGTCATACACCCATTACAAAAGCTGATGAAGGAGAATATGTCTGTGACCTTTATCCGTCTTAATGCGGAAAATAAAGTCACGGTCCGCGGAAGAGTTTTTCATTTGTCAGATGTTTTTAACCTGATTAGCGAGTTGGAAAAAATCAAGTATTTTGTGGACGTTCAGACGCGGTATACACGTAAACAAAAATTTAAGGGCGACGAGATGACGGAGTTTGAGGTTAGTTTTATGTTTGATAAGTCCGGAGTGAGAAAGTCGGATGGGATTGTTGAAGAAACTGTGGATGAGGAAAAAGGAAAGAGATAAGGAACGAAATGGTTAAGTTAAAGAAAAAAGAGAAATTTTGGCTGGGAATTGCCGGTGTTGTCATCTTGCTGTTTGTGGTACAGCAACTTGTTTTTTCAGGATTGCTTTCAAAATTGAAAAAGTCAGGGCGAGAGGTTAAGTTGGCAGAAGCAACGTTAAAGAGGAATTTGAAGCTTCAAGGCGAAAAAGATCAGGTCCTTGGGGAGTATGAAAAGTTTGAACCGTATCTGCAGTTATCCTCAAAGAATGAAAAATTAATTTTAGCGGAATTATTAAAAGAGATTGAAAGTATTGTTAGTTCTGTGGGGGGATCAATCTCGAATTTGACGCCACAGGAGCAGTTCGATGATAATAAAGAGTATGCGGAGTATCGTGTTGTTTTTCGACTTGAGTTGAGCTTTTTGCAGTTGCTAAAGTTCCTTTCAGCGGTGCAAGAGAGTGAAAAGCTTATCCGGTTAGATAAGTTTACTGCTGTGGCGCGTGGAGAGGAAGCCAGGGTTTTAAACATAGACGGGGTGGTTAGTTTGGTGGTGCCTTTATAGTTGCGGGCAACGGGCTACGTT
>JAGLHE010000077.1 GCA_023143685.1 Candidatus Omnitrophota bacterium | reverse complement strand
ACGTAGCTTGCAGCCCGATAAAGGAGTAATATATGCGTAAGGGGTTTACGTTAATTGAGTTGATGGTCGCTGTTTCGGTTTTGGCGATTGGGATTGTTTCTGTTGCCCGGGCGCGGTTAAATATCGTGACAGCCCTGGATACGGCCACAACGCAGATGCGCGCGTTACAAATTCTTGATGAGCAGATGGGGGTGTTGGCTGAAGAGGAAAAGGCGTATGGGGGTATTGAGCCTCTGGATATGTATGAGGAGATTATGATAGGAAACCGGCCCGGCCTTTTGACATCAACCAGCTCGTTGATTGAAATATCATTTGAATCGCCAGAGGAAGAAGGCCAATCGCTACAGGAGCCAGAGCCGGAGGAAGAGTTGGAGCCGGTGTTTTTTTATGAAGTAGTTATGAACCTTTCCTGGCAGGAAGAGGCGAAGAAGAAAGAAGTTTCTTTGGCGACATATTTTGCTCCTCCTCTTGAGGAAGAGGAAGAAGAGGGTAAGATGCCCTGGGGGTTGTCGCAGTGAGGCCGGTCTTTTAAGAAGATTAATTGCAATGTTTAAAAAAAATATAAACACACAACAGGGTTTTACGCTTGTTGAAATTATTGTGGTCTCGACCTTGTCTTCGATTATCGGGATCGGGATTATTTCAAGTTTTATGTCGGGGATGAAGATTTGGGACCGCGCGCGGAATGTTAATTTTACGCGGATGAGTGCCATTCTTTCTTTAGAAAAAATAGCCAAGGAATTGCGGCAAAGTGTTCCTGTGGAGTCGATTGTTTTTGAGGGTGACTCTGAATCAATGATTTTTCCGACGATCCAGGCTGATGGTGTCGTTCAGTTAACGTATGAGATTGATTTTTTTTCCGGCGGCCTTTTGCGGATTGAAAAAAAGCTGAGTGATATTGTGATTGAGGGCGGGTTTGATGAAGCTGTCACACGAAAGGTTATGGATGTGGACAGTTTTTCTTTAGAGTACCTTTATTATGATTGGCAGATTAAAGAGTATTTGTGGGTTGAGGATTGGGATGAAGATGACGGGGTGTTCCACGCGGTTAAGATTGATTTTGAAGTTGATGACCAGAGTTATTCTAAAACAGTTTATGTCCCTGCGGCAGAAGGTGCTGCGGATAAAGGGTAGGAAGAATGGCCGGCTTGGCCTGTAATGGCTTTTGATGAAATAGAGAGTGAATATGGGTTTAAAAAATAAAAAAGGGAGTGTGCTTATTCTCGCGATGTGGGCCTTGGTGTTTTTGGCGATTCTCAATGTGGCCTTGTATAAAATTGTTTCTTCGCAGGTTGAGCTGGTTAAGCGGTACCGTCGAGAAATTATTTCGCCTTACCTGGCCAAGGCGGCTTGCCAGTATGCCAAGGCACGTCAGAAAAGTGATAGCACAGAATATGATGCTTTGTCGGAGTTGAAAGAACCCCAAGAGGTAGAAGTAGGGAAAGGAAAGTTTACGTATACCATTACAGATGAAGAGAGCAAGATTAATGTTAATACAGCGCCGGCAGAGGTCCTGGCGCGATTGCCGGGGCTTGATGAAACATTGGCTGATGGAATTGTCTCTTCAGCAAGACGGCCGTTTTCTGTTAAGGAAGAACTTCTGTTGATTGACGGGATTGACAGAGAAATTTTTAATGGGTTTAAAGATTTTATTACAGTCTATGGCTCCGGGTCTGTGAATTTAAATACGGTGTCAGAAGATGCCATGGCTGTTTTGGGGATGGACAGTGACTTGATTCAGATTATTAAACGGTATCGTGCCGGCCCTGACGGGGAAGAAGGTACAGGGGATGACCGGGTGTTTGAAGGCGCGGGATCTATTGTGAACCAGTTAAGAGAGTATTCCGGGTTGTTTAGCGCACAGGAGTTGTTGATTATTGAGCTCG
>JAGLHE010000076.1 GCA_023143685.1 Candidatus Omnitrophota bacterium | reverse complement strand
TCTTCTTTAGCTGACGTGTAGGAATTTCGTATGAGGTCTTTGAAATTCCTATACTATGAATTATTACTATTTTACATGTTTTCAAAAAATTAAACATTATTTTTCTGCCTTTTACTCATACCTCAAGGCCTCGACCGGCTGAAGACGCGCTGCCCGTGCCGCAGGATAAATCGACGCTAAAAAACTGATCGTCAAGGCTGAGGTAACAATAATCAGCATATCGGAAAGCTGTATTTCAACCGGCACCCGGTCAATTGCATAAATTTCTTGTGGCACTTTAAAATACGTAGCCAAAAGATACGCTGAAACAAGGCCACCAACCACACCCCAAAATGTTCCAACCAGGCCAATAAAGATCCCTTGTTTTGTAAAAATTCGTCGAATAGAACTGTTTGTCACTCCAAATGATTTTAAGATGCCAATATCATGAATTTTACTTGTTATTGTGACAATCAGTGTATTAACAATATTAAACGAGGCCACTAAAACCATCAACGAAAGAACGATGAAAAGCCCTAGCTTCTCCAAAGATAACGCCTTAAAAAGATTCCGGTTAATATCAATCCACGTGTTTACTGAAAAACTATATCCTAAACTTTCATGAATATTTTCTTTGATATCCGCAGCCGCATAAGGATCTGCCAGACGAACCCCAATCCCGGTAACAGTGTTTTCCGGCAAGGCAAAAATTTCTTTTGCTTTAGTCAAACTGACCAAAGATAAATTCATATCATAATCTACCATTCCGGTATTGAAAATTCCTACTATGTTGAGCTGATACCGCCATCCATGGCCTGAAATCCCTGAGCCAGGAGCAATCAACGTTACTTCATCCCCAAGCATATACCCGAAATATCGTGCAAGCTCGCTGCCGATAATGATCCCTCCGCCGTCCAAATCCGTAATATCTCCCTGAACGAGGTACTCTTTAATTTCTGTCACACGATCTTCTGCTCGAGGAGAAATCCCGTGGATCACTTGACTGACCGCATGGCCACTATCTTCCAAAAAGATATTGCCTTGAATATAAGCAGAAGTACCGACTACACCCTTTAAAGAAGCTATTTCTTTCTCAATCTTTTGGAATTCCTGAATGCCTTTTTCTTTTTCAATCTTAATGTGCGGTGTTGTTCCAATAATTCTATCGCGTAAGGTATTCCCAAATCCTGTCATGATCCCTGTTACAACAATAAGGGCCGCTACACCAATAGCGACCCCAACAATAGAAACAACATGAAGAAAAGCAAGAAACCCTTCTTTGCGTGCTGTTAAATATCGATAACTAATCCAATTTTCGTAGTTCATTTTAGGGCCCACTGATGAGCACAGACGTGTTGCGCACGGCACTGATAAGCGCAGATGTTAATGCTCATCCCCTTTTACTGGTTTTAATAATGGGAAAAGGATCACATCCCGAATAGAGGCCGCATCGGTCAACAACATCACCATCCGGTCGATCCCAATACCAAGCCCACCCGCCGGCGGCATCCCATACTCTAAGGCATTGATAAAATCCCCATCAAACGATCGAAGGCCTGTCTCCACATCATCATCCAGGTCCTCCACCAAACGTCGCTGCTGTTCTTGCGGGTCATTCAACTCTGAATAAGCGTTGCCCACTTCCATCCCTGCGATAAAACATTCAAACCTCTGGGAGATGGCAGTATTTTCCGGGCAAGTTTTTGCTAACGGACAAAGAAAAGTAAAATAGTCAGTAAAGAACACCGGGCTCATTGTGGCATCTTCTTCCAGAATGTCCTCTACAATTTTCATAACACCGGATCGTGTTAATTTCTCAACCCGGATTTTATCACCCTTAATATTCTTAACTTTTTCCAACATAACAACCGCATCATCTTCCGGATTGATATCAAACTTTTCTTTAACGATACCGGCAAAAGACCGCCGTTCCCACGGAGGGGTAAAATCAATTTCTTTACCCTGATACGCAACTTTATAAGAACCATTAACCGCCTTACACGTTTCGCTTACCAAGTCTTCCATAAGCTTCATCATATCTTCAAAATTACCGTACGCCTGATAAACTTCCAGCATCGTAAACTCCGGGTTATGACGCGTTGAAATGCCCTCATTACGGAAGTTTCTATTAAGCTCATAAACCCTTTCCAAACCGCCGACGAGAAGACGTTTCAGGTACAACTCAGGGGCAATCCTCAAATAAACATCCATGTCATATGTATTATGCTTACTTTGAAAAGGGCGGCCACGCGCCCCGCCTGCCATAGGCTGCAACATAGGAGTTTCAACTTCTAAAAAATTTTGTTTATCAAGAAATTCTCGAATAAACGAAACAATCTTACTACGTTTGACAAACAATTCTTTAACATCATTATTCACAATCAAGTCCACATAACGTTGACGATACCGGATTTCAGTATCTTTAAGCCCGTGCCATTTTTCCGGCAAGGTCATCAACGATTTTGTTAACATGGTCAACTCAAAAACCCGCACACTTTCCTGCTCTGTTTTTGTCTTGAATAACACACCCTTAACGCCAACAATATCACCGATGTCCAACTCTTTAATAATATCAAAAAGTTCTTCACCCACATTATTCGCTTTAATAAATAGCTGAATCTTGTCTGTTTGATCCCGCAAATCCATAAACACAACCTTTCCATGCTTACGGTTTGCCATGATCCTGCCGGCTAACACAACCTCTTTTTCTTCTTCAAAATTTGCTAAAACTTCAGCAATAGAACTACTTGGCTCAAATCGCCCCCCATAAGGGATAACCCCTTTTTCGATAAGGTTATTTAATTTTCCAATTCGCACATTTTTTATTTCACTAACTTCCATATCTTTATCCTTTAATATGAATATTTACTATTAATATAATTAGGTAGATTATATAGAAAAAGATTTAACGTGTCAAATTAAAGCAGAAAACAATCTGGCGTATAAATTGTTTAATACCAAATACTTACAAGAAGGCAGGATAAGCTTAGACCAAAACAACAAAAATGCCATCAAGCAGCAACAACACAAATTCTTGCCTTATTGGCGAGCCGAACACATTGAGCCCGGTCTATGATAAGAGTTTTTCCTGCCTCAATCGCAAGACAAGCGGCTTTTGATTTAATCATATTTGCGACCGTGCGCGATCCAATAACAGGAACATCAAAACGGTTGTCCTGTTCAGGCTTACTCATTTTAACAACTACCGCCCCCTGCTGCGCAATCCTTCCTCCGCGCAGAATACATTGATCAGTCCCTTCCATCGCTTCAATCGCAACAATCGCCCTTTCCTTAACAACAACCGTTTGCCCGACATCCAGGCCACCCATTTGCTTTGCGATATCCTTACCAAACTGAATGTCCTCAAGCTCACTTAAACTCGGGCCGCGTTTCGTCAACGTCCCTTTTGGCGCTAAATATTCTTTCAATAAAAATGTAGAATCTAAAAGCTCCATTCCTCTCTGTTGAAGCTTATCAGCAATCGCCGCAAAAATTGTATCTGTTTTGCGGTCTCTGATCGCCGCAAATAAATCCTGAAACTCTTTATCCATCTCAACTCGACGATCAAACAAATTATCCGGATTAACTTGACCGGCCATAATAACATGCTCAATCCCTTCTTTCTGAAAAAACGCAAAGAGACTCGACAAGTCGCCAACCTTAAACCAGGATAATTTATTAACAAAAAATTTTAAAAAAGGAGTTGTGTCTCCGCAGACCCCCGCGGCGACAACTTTTATGCCTTGCTGTTTGGCAGCCCGGGCAAAGAGAATGGGAAACTTTCCGTTTCCGGCAATAAGTCCTATCGTATGTATTTTAGAAGGCATGGTAAAAAGTTGCGGATGGGTACAAACTTTTATAATTAACTACATAAACCCCGTTTAGTCGTTTTCGCAAAAAAGATAAGATGATCAATCTCAGGAGACGATTCGATTTCTTGCTCCAACTTCTCAATCGCGTGTGTCTTTGTAAGGCCGGAATGGAAAAGAATCTTAAAGGCCTGTTTTAATGATTTTATTGTTTTCGAATCAACCTTGGCACGCCTTAAACCAATCAAGTTGAGGTTATAAACTTTTGCCGGATGTCCGTCACAAGTCGAAAAAGGCGGAATATCCTGAACAACTTTTGAACACCCCCCCACGATTGCCAAACGCCCCAAACGGACAAATTGATGCACAGCACTCAATCCTCCGACGACAGCATTATCTTCTAAAGTCACATGCCCTGCCAATGTCCCGGCGTTAGCCATAACACAGTTATTCCCGACAACACAGTCATGCGCAACATGAGAGTAGGCCATAAACAAATTATTATTTCCAATAATCGTTTTTCCTCCGCCGTCAATCGTTCCTGGATTAATCGTCACATATTCACGAACAATATTTTTTTCTCCTAAAGTCAAATAAACCTCATCCGTCTCTTTATATTTTTTGTCTTGTGGAGGGCTGCCGACAACCGCGCCGGAATATAGCTGTGAATCCTGCCCAATCGTCGTGTAACCATCAACAACACAATGATTACCAATTTTAACATTTTCTTCTATTTGAACATGCGGCCCGATAACGGCATACGGACCGACCGCTACCCCTTGGGCAATTTTCGCGTCCGGATGGATAATCGCTGTCTTATGAATTTCTATATTTTCCACACTAAATAACCTTTACAATATTTTTTAACCGTTTAAATACGACGCGTCCAGGAATGAAAACATCATATCCGCCTCGACAACAACGTTTCCGGCAACCTTTCCTTCTCCACGAATCGCAGCGCTTCGTGAACGATCCCGGACAATTGTCACTTCCATAACCAGCTGATCCCCAGGCTCCACGACCTTGCGAAACTTCACGTTATCAACTGCCATAAATAAAGCTACTTTACCATCATGGTTTCCATTCGTCAACAACAGAACCCCTCCCACCTGTGCCATAGCCTCAACCATGAGAACCCCCGGCATAACCGGCTTTTCCGGAAAATGGCCACAAAAGAAATTATCATTAATTGTAACATTCTTAATCCCAACAGCTTTCTCACCTTTTCTTAATTCGAGAATTCGGTCCACAAACAAAAATGGATACCTGTGCGGAAGAATTTTCATCACTTGATGGATATCCAATTCCTTTTGTCCATCAAAATCATTCTGCGGAATAAATCCTTGTTTATCATATTGTTCTTGCTGTTTAAAAATTTTCTTTAAAAGATCAATATTTAACTGGTGCCCGCTTCGCACAGCAAAAACACGCCCGCGGATCGGCTTACCCAACAAATATAAATCACCTATCAAGTCTAAAACTTTATGTCGCGCAAATTCATTATCAAATTTTAATTCATTCTCAATAACACCCTTTTCTCCAACAACCAGGGTGTTGGCATAATTCGCACCCTTTCCAAGCCCGTTCGCCTGAAGCTCTTCAGCCTCTTCTTCCAAACAAAATGTCCGGCATGGGGCAATTTCTTTACCAAGTGTTTCTTGTGTTACTGTTATCGAAAAAAATTGTGCCTGCAAAAGAGGATGGTCATAATTTAATGTGTACGAAATTTTAAACTCATCATCGGGGACAACCAAGATTGAAGAACCATTATTCTCGACACAAATAGGTTCTTTAATAAAAAAGCACTGCTTCTCTGCCTGAAGTTCAACAACCCCTGATTTTTGAATCTTTTCAAAAAATTCACAACTACTTCCGTCGAGACCAGGCAATTCGTTTCCATTAATCTCCACAACCAGATTATCAATCCCCAGCCCATACAAAGCACCCATCAAATGTTCTACCGTGTGGACAACAACATTACCCTCGCCAATCGCCGTACATCTCGGGATCCCCTGGTCGGAAGAGATGTTTTGATCAGAAGGCTGAATAACAGGTTTTCCCGGCAAATCAACACGGACAAATGTTATCCCTTCGTTGTCTTTCGCCGGTTTCAAACAAAGCTCAACCTGCTCGCCCGTATGCAACCCGATGCCACTAAAAGAAACTTCTTGCTTTATAGTCTTTTGTTTTTCACTCATTATTTATTTTTCTTTCTAATTTTTCTATTTTATCCTTTAATTCATTTAATGTCTTAATATACTGTGGCAATCTCTGCACGCAAGCATTCACCCGTTTTGCATGACTATGCGGCTTAGCAGGAAAACCTGAGACCATTATTCCTGGAGGGACAGAATTTATTACTCCCGCCTGCGAAGCCACAATGGCTCCTGCTCCAATTGTTAAATGGCCGGCAAGCCCTGCCTGACCAGCCAAGATCACGTTGTCTTCAATCTGACAACTCCCAGAGATCCCGACCTGAGCAATAATAATACAATTTTGACCAATCTGAACGTTATGGCCAATTTGAACGAGATTATCAATCTTTGTTCCTTTACCAATACAAGTTTTATCAAATCTGGCTCTATCAATAGTTACATTCGCCCCGATTTCAACATCATCTTCAATAACAACAACCCCGGTTTGAGGAATCTTATAATGTACTCCATCAACATTCTCAAATCCAAAACCATCAGAACCGACAACCGTTCCACTATGAATAATTACACGATTCCCGATAGAACTTTTTTCCCGGATCGTCACATTTCCATGAAACAAACACTCTGTCCCAATAATTGTTTTATAGCCGACAAAACAACCACTTGCAATTATTGTATTATCACCAACCTCGACGTCATTCTCAATAACTGCACACGGCCCAACATGAACATTTTTCCCCAGCTTAACATCATCAGCAATTACAGCCGTTGGATGAATGCCATGAGCTTTATATGGATTTTCTTCAACAAAAAAGGAAGCTACCTCAGCAAAAACAAGAGAAGAATTTTCAACGCGAAGAACATTCTTTCCCGTGGTTTCCATGTCAAGAGGAACAATAATGGCGGAAGCTTGTGTTTCTTTAACTAACGAAAAGTATTTGGAATTCGCGACAAAGGTTATATCTCCTTCCCGTGCTTCCTTGAGGCCTGAAATTCCCGTGATTGAAACATCCGCGTTTCCATCAACTTCTCCACCAACCTCTTTTGCAATAGAACCTAAAGTTTTCTTCATAGCAAAACCTCGCCGTTAAACCCACCAAACGGGGTTAAAGCCGAACACCTCCTCTTAGAGGCATTCGGCTTTAAATTTATCAAATGAATCAATTTTTATTTCTTAACAACAAATTATTTTTTATTGTATGTTTCATTAAGCAACTGAAGAACCGATTCCGTAATGTTCAAAACGTCACTTCCATAAATTAAAACACGGTCATTAAGGATTAAATCATATTTTTCCTTAACAGCAAAATCACTCACAATCTTCTCGATTTCCAACAATATTTCCCTAATCCGCTCATCACGTTGTTTCGTTAAATCTGCCCGCTGCGCTTGATCAAACGTCATTAAATCTTCCTTAAGGGATTCCAGCTCGCCTTCCACTCCCCCTTTTTCTTCTTCTTTAAGGAGAGCCATCCGCCCCTGTACTTCTTTAATTTTATCAATCTTTCCCGTACGCAATTTTTCATATTCTTTATGTTTTCCTTCAAGAAGAGAATCAAACTCTTTTGTCTTTTCATAGCTGTCAAAAATAAGGCTTAAATCCAAATACCCTATTTTCTTCACACCCTCTTGCGCAAACGCCATCGTACTAAATGCAAAAACAATGACCAGTACTAAACTCATAATTTTCATTTTTCTCACAACAACCTCCTTTTTAAATAACAATTAAACATTTTCAAAACAACTAAAACCCACGACTAATGCTGAAATAGAACTTCCCTGACTGAGATTCCTCGCCAGGCTCATCACTCAAAGGATATCCATAGTCCAGGCTTACAGGCCCAATAGGCGTCTTAATCCGCAACCCTAAACCTGTTCCATACCTCAAGTCTCCACCCCCAAAATCCTCAACTCTTGGCCAAACATTTCCAACATCAAAAAATGTCGCAAATTTTATAAATTCAATCACAGGAATCGTATACTCAATATTCCCAACTAAAAGGCTTTCCCCTCCGACAGGATCCTTTGTTGTATCATCCAAAGGACCAACCTTACGCTCATCATACCCCCGGATCGTCTTTGCCCCTCCGGCAAAAAACTTCTCAAAAATGGGCACAGCACTTGAGTTATCGTACGCATCTACGACTCCGGCCCTCAAACGAAACTCCAAAACAGAATCAAACTTCCAGGGAATATTATAGCTTGTTCGCGCGCTCAATCTGATAAAGTCTCTATCACCCCCCAGAAAGCCCCCTGCCACATCAACCGCCCCATTCAAGTACAACCCTTTTGTTGGGCTAAAAACGCTATCCCGGCTATCACGTGTCAACGAAAACCCTAAACTGCTAATTGTATTTTCCCCCTCCTCTGCCAGCACAGCAGCTGAGACATCTTCATCAAAATTATCAATTTCAATCTCTTCTCGACGATAAGTCACAACACTTGATATATAATCAGTAAACTGTTTTCCAAACCGGATGTTGCCGCCAACACGTTTTTCATCATAGGCAAAACCAACGTCTTTCTCACGCTCCTTTTCCATAATATACGCATCAAACCCTGCGGAAATCGGATAGTCAAATAACCACGGCTCTGTAAAACTCAGTTGCATATTATTACGCGTTGATCCCGTTTCCGCACGCAACAATAAATCCTGTCCGCCACCTGTAAAAGTTGGCCAGCTTGTAAAATCAAAATTCTTTTGTTCAATTTCCACAAACCCGACGACCTGATCCACCGTGCTATAACCACCACCAAAACTAAACGAACCTGTCTTTGCCTCCTTAACCTGGACAATCAAATTCTTGCGATCTGACGTATCGACATCCTCAATATCATAACTGATATCCTCAAAATACCCCAAATTCGTCAAACGTTCCTTGCTTCTTCTCAACTTCGCCCCATCAAATTGATCTCCGGGATACAACTGCAATTCCCGACGGACTACGATATCGCGTGTCCGGGTATTTCCCTGAACCTTAATCCGGTTAATGTACGCTAATTCACCCTCATCAATATCAAGACGAATCTGAACCTCTCCTTTTTCGGGATTTAACGAAGTTGATTCCCTGACACGGGCAAAAATATAACCTTTATCAAAATACATCGCGCGGACATTGGCTACGTCAAATTTCAATTTGCTTCGGCTAAAAATTTTCGCCTTTTCAACCTCTTTCATCACACCTATAATCTCTTCGCGAGATGCCACCTTATTGCCAACAATAGAAATGTCTTCAACAAAATATTGCTTTCCCTCATAAATTTTAATCTTAATAACCAAGCGAGAAATACTTAACGGTTCTAAAATATAATCTGCAGTTGCATCGATATAACCTTTTTGCTCATAAAAAGATCGGATCCTGTCCATGTCCTCTTCGAGAAGATCTTCCTTAAGATAACCTGAAGTAAACAAACTATCCGGCCGCGTCTTGATCACACGCAAAATCTTCTTGTCCCGATAAGACTCATTCCCCTCTATCCAAATTCTTTTAACCTTAACCCTGGTGCCCTCTTTAATAACAAAATGCACCCTGGCTTTATTCGTTAAGGCATCAATCTCTTTCTCAACATCAACCGTCGCCTTTGTTAATCCTTTCTTCTCGTATAACTCTTTAATAGTACGCACATCATCTCTTAAAGATTTACTATCCAAAAACTTGCCTTTTTTCGTCTTAATCTTACGCGATAAAGACTTCGGCTTGAGATATCGTATATGAGAAAAAGAAACTTTTTCAACAATCGATTTTTCTACGACATAAAAAATGACTCTAAAACCACCGGCATATTCTTGTCGGTCCACACTGACATCAGAAAAATAGCCTGTGTTATAGAGTCGCTTAAGGTCATCACTGATGATGCTCTGCAAATACGCCTGGCCGGCACGCGTTTTAACCTTAGACAAAATCATGGCCATGCCGATAGTTTTATTTCCCTTAACCTCAACAGCCTTAACGATTTTACGTCCTGTTTCTAAAACGGATTTCTGGACAGAAACATCACTATTAGCCGTTTCCTGAGCAAAAACAACCCCGGGATTAGAAGAAAATAATAGCGAAAAAATTATAATTAAACGGATTCGTAGACTCATTTTTATGAGTTGATTATAGGGTCTATCATTTACCCTGTCAATCAACATGTGCAAGATTTTCAAACCGCATAAACTGTTTTGTAAAAAGCAGCTTTACCGTACCCACCGGCCCGTTTCTCTGCTTGGCGATAATGACATCCGTAATCCCTTTATTTTCTTCCGTGGGATTATAATACTCTTCCCGCATCATCAAAACCACAAGGTCCGCATCTTGTTCTATCGCCCCTGATTCCCTCAGGTCAGAAAGTTG
>JAGLHE010000075.1 GCA_023143685.1 Candidatus Omnitrophota bacterium | reverse complement strand
TTAATAATTGCCTCTTGCAAAATGACAATTTGACCGGCCACTTGCGCTAGAAATTTTTCTATCGCGCCATCAAGCACCATCTTATTTCCGACAAATTCCTCCAAAGCTTCATCAAAATCCATCGGCATATTTTCTTTCGCTGTCATTGTATTAACTCCTTTCTTTAAAAGTCACGTTTTCCTTAACAACTGACCAACTTTTTCTAAAAATGGCTTTCGCCGGAAAGGTTTTGTGATCACATCATTCATCCCCGCTTCTTTACATTCTTCCAGTGTTTGCGCTTCAACATCTGCTGTCAACGCCACAACCAAAGTATCCGCCGACGGAAACCGGCTCTTCCTTAATCGTCGTGTCGCGTCAAAGCCATTTAAATTCGGCATCTGGATATCCATTAAAATTAAATCGAATCGCTTGTCTTCACAAATCTCAAGGGCCTGGAGGCCATCCCCGGCAACTGTCACTGAATACCCTGCATCCTCCAAATGTGTCCGTGCCAAATCTTGATTCGGCTCATAATCTTCCACCAAAAGAATATCTCTCTGACCCTGCAACTCAATCTCTTTTTCCTCTCCGGGTTCTGGCCCTTCAAAGGGAATAGTCTCCGACTCTTCCCTTTGTCTCTTAAACGGCACGGTAAACCAAAACCTGCTCCCTTTTCCCTCCTCACTTTCCACGCCCATCTCCCCACCCATCAACTGAACAAGTTCTTGCGCGATCGTTGTCCCTAAGCCGGACCCGCCATATTCTCTTGTTGTTGATCCATCCGCCTGAGTAAAACTCTCAAAAATAACCTTTTGCCGCTCTTTAGAAATTCCCATTCCTGTATCAATAACATCAAACCTCAACGTCACTTCATCTTTTCCCTCAGACACACGCGCCACCTCAAGGCTCACGGATCCTTCTTTCGTAAACTTAATCGCATTCCCTATAAGATTCCCTAAAACCTGCCTTAACCGAAAAGAATCGCTAATAACATATTGCGGGGTATCCTTACTTTTTATAATCTGAAAATTCAATCCTTTTTCTTCAACCTTTCGCGAAAAACTATTCTTCACATCCTGAAGAAGGTCGGAAATATTAACCGGCAAAGACTCTAATTCCATTTTCCCTTCCTCTATCTTAGTGTGGTCCAAAAGAGTATTAATCAGCTTTAGCAGTATTTCAGACTCTCGAAGAATATCCACAGACCTTTTATGTACCTGGCCTACAGGGTTCATCTCATTAATAATTTCCGTAAACCCGATAATACAATTTAAAGGGGTACGCATCTCATGCGACATATTTGAAAGAAACTGGCTCTTCGCATTATTCGCTTCTTCTGCATCCAGTTTTGCCCGTTTTAAATCCAGATGCGTGGCTGCTATTTCACGTGCTGCTTTCTCAGCAGCTAATTTCGCAAGCTCAAGTTTAAGAGTCCGCTCTCTAACCATGTCCTCAAGTTCCTCCTGGTGCTTCTCAGCATTTTGTTCTGCTTTTTTGCGTTCTGAAATATCACTGGCAATGTGTACTACCCCTGCGGTCTTTCCATCCTGATCAAATAATGGGGACGTTGCTACATGCAAATGAATCCCTAAATGCGGTTCAAAAATTTCAATAACAGACTCTTCTCCTGTCTCTAAAGTCTTTATGTACGGACACCCCTCGATAGGATAAGACACATCAGGCCCATGGATAAACTCGCATCCTTTCATCCCTATCAGTTCTTCCGGTTTCTTTTTAAATATATCGGCATACGCCTTATTAACTTTAACAATTTGAAAATCCCTGTCTAAAATAGAAATCATTTCAGGGATAGAATTAAACGTTGCTTCCCATTGTTGCGCAATCTTATATGCCTCCTCCTGAGCTGCTTTTCTCTCTATTAATTCCCACTGAACCTGCTCATTCGTCATCTTAACTTTAGCAGTCATTTCATTAAATGACCGCGTCAAAACACCAACTTCGTCTTCAGCCCTGACCTCAACGCTAGAGGTTAACTCCCCTTTTGCCATCAATTCACTCGCGGCTGTAAGAGCCTTGACGGGATTGGCAATGCTAAAAGCAACCTTGCGCGCGAAAAACACCCCTAAAACCAAAAGAAAAAAACAAATGATTACCATCGCATTGCGCAACACATACGGCATCGACATAAATTCCGAATACGGAATCACTGCCAACACAAAAAGGTTAAGGCCTCCTGCGTTTACCGGGACATAAGAAACATAACTATCAAGCCCCCATATTGAAAAACGCTGGCTTTCTCTGGCAATCAACTGAGAAGTTTCAATTAATTTCTCTTCATTGATACCTTGAACTATTTCCGGGGGCATAATACCCTTTACAGGCTGAGACAACACCCGGCCTCCCGGGTCCAAAATCATCAAAAACCCTCCACCACCAAAATGAAACGACTCAACCTCCTTAACCACCTGGGAAAAACACACAACAGCTCCAACCATCCCCTCAAACTCATCAAAATAATTTGTTTTATATATTCCAAAATTCAGATGAGGAGAAACGTTGTCTTCTTCGGCCATATCTAACCGGACAAAGACCTTATTCGGCGCCCAAGTCGTTTCATCAAAAAGAATTTTTTCTGAATTCTTAATGTGCTGATGCAACAGCTCTCCATTAACAACTTTTAACTCGAGATCCCCTTGCTCATTAACATAAAACAGCTCAGAAAACTCCTCTTTAAAAAGATCAAAGTATTCTCTTAATATTAAATCCGAGTGAAGAACAGAGTATTCTCTAACCGGTTCTCCATTTGCAATATTTTTAAATTCCTCAATTTCATTGGAAATCGTGTGTTCCAGAAAAACAGCTTTTGATTGCGAAATATATTCTATATTCTGCTTTTGGCTCCGCGACAAAAACTGAATCATCAAAAAATACGCCGCAAACCCTGAGACAAAAGACACAACACAAATATTTAAAACCTGAAAAAAGAGAATTTTAGAATGAATAGTCTTGAACATCTCTTGCTCTCTTTGTTAATTATTCAACTGGAACAGTCCCGTATTGCGTCATAATTTCTTTCGCAATATCCGAAAAAAGAAACTCCATAAATGCCCCTGCTAACCCGTCTACCGCTCCTTTATAAACAATTCCATAAGGGATTTGAAATAAATATTTTCCGCTCCGCACATTTTCCAGTGAAGGATACGCATTATTAATTGCTAAAATCTTTAACCCTGTACCCGCGGCTAATGACAACGGCACAAACCCTATTGTTCCCTTATGCTTTAATACAGCATCCCTTGCTTTGGGCGTCGCAAAAAAAACCTTTCCAACCGTGTCTGCAATATCCGCGAACCCCGGCAGTTGTTTATCTATTACCGCTATAGAAGAATCCCCTTTCTCCCTTGTAATAATATATATCTTCCCTTTCCGGCTTTGCGAAATTTCTTCCCATGTTTTAATCTTGCCGGAATAAATCCCGACAATCTGCTCATATGTAATATTCTCAACTCCCTGTACGTCCGGGTGCGTCACAAAAACTAACGGGTCCGCCGCGAACATCTTGTATTTTAAACCAAAGGCCTTTTCTTCCTTTGTCAGAAAACGCGCAACCCTTGCCAGGTCACATCTGCCTATATTAAGCGCCTTTATTCCCCCACTTGATCCGACACTATCAGAAATAAATACTTCCCCTTCTTCGATATCTTTTTGAAAAACATCAGCCAGTTTCCTTAAAAGATCCTGACTGTCTCCGGTTCCTGCCACAATAATCTTTTTGCCGGGATAGCCTTTAACAATATAATCCGCGTCAAATAAGAACGAAGCAGAAATTATGTGCTTTATTTTCTTTGCTACATTCAAATTAATATAAATATCCGTCTTGGTTTCAACAATAACGGGTAAATCCCGCGGATTAACTTTCTTCATCAAGATATCCATGGCCAACCCTGCTGCCTTTCGCCCCAACCTGTTATAATTCACTGCTATCCCCGCGATACAAACTGCATCTTCGCCTGACCCCACTCCTTCTGTCGTACTTGAAACAACAGGCAAGTTCGCCGGCAATGATGCCTTCCCAACCTCCGCAATATTATTATAGACCTTCCTTTCCCTCGGCACCCACAATGCGTCTATCCCTTGTTCAATTAATCCACTAACAGCCTCTTTAATTTGTCCAACTTCCGAGATCAATGCTTCTTTTAAAATAATTTGGCCGGACTGAACCTCTTCCAGGGCTTTAGCATCATTCACTTCAACAAGTGGAACAAT
>JAGLHE010000074.1 GCA_023143685.1 Candidatus Omnitrophota bacterium | reverse complement strand
TTTGGTGTAGTGGCATTTATTATTTATTTGCTCATTACAACTTAGAAAGAGGCTATTGATTAATCTTTTACTACAACTAGCCAGCCTCTTTCCTAAAAATAACCTTTAGAAAAAGGCTTTTTTATGCTTAAATGTTAAAGACCTAAAAGCAAGCTAAATGGCCAACCTAAAAGTAAATTATCTTGGAACTGACTTTGAGAACCCAACTGTTCTTGCTTCAGGTGTTCTTGGTGTAACTGCTTCAACCTGGAAGAGCGTTGTTAAAAGCGGTGCAGGAGGCATCACTACTAAATCAGTTTGGCTTAACGAACATAAAGGTCATCCTAATCCAACAATCATAACTACAGAGCACTGGATGATGAATGCAGTTGGACTTCCTGATGCTGGAGTTGAAAAAGCAAAACAAGAAATTGAAGATTACATGAAAGAAAAGCCAGCCCCACTCATTGTAAGTATTGTTGGAGGAAAAAAAGACGAATTCGTAGAAATCGCTCAGCAGATTGCAAAAACAGATGCAGATATTTTAGAGGTAAATATTTCTTGTCCGAATGTTGAGGATGAATTCGGAAGACCTTTTGCGTGCATTCCGGATCAGTCAAAAGAAATTACAGCAGCTGTAAAGAAGATAGCAGGTGATAAACCTGTTGTAATAAAGCTTTCTCCGAATGTAACTGACATTAAAGAAATCGCTAATGCATGCGCAGAAGGAGGTGCTGACGGTTTTTGTGCTATCAACACTCTTGGCCCTGGTCTGGCAATAAATTTAGAAACAAGGATGCCAATCCTCGCTAACAAAGTTGGTGGAATCAGCGGCCCTGCAATCAAACCTCTTGCAGTTAAAATGGTAAGCGATATATATCAGGCAACCAAGCTTCCAATAATAGGAACAGGTGGAATAACAACAGGCGAAGATGCACTTGAAATAATGATGGCAGGAGCAACACTCGTTGGAATGGGCTCATCAGTCTTTTACAGAGGCGCAGACGTATTCAGAAAAGTATCGCAGGAAATGTCTGACTGGTGCGACAAGAATGGCGTAGCAAACGTCGAGGAAATAATCGGAACAGTTAAATTATGAACAAAGAACAATTACCAAAAGTAGTGCCAATTGCAAAAATCGAAAACGAAAATGAAATCGTTAAAAATTTTTATTTTGATATTTCAATAGATTCTAAGCCTGGCCAGTTTGTGATGCTCTGGATGCCAGGAGTAGATGAAAAACCAATCTCAATTGCGCTTGATGACGGAAAGCAGCTCGTTTTAACAATTTGTTCTCGTGGCCGAACAACTCAGGAAATAGCAAAAATGAAAGTTGGCGACCAATTAGGAATTCGCGGACCATTTGGCACAAATTTCCACATACAAGAAGGTGAAACTTTGGCTTTGGTAGGCGGAGGATACGGCGCAGCTCCACTTTACTTTGTAGCATATGAAGCTGCAAAAATGGGATGCAAAATTGAATTTGTTGAAGGCGCAAGAAGCAAAGAGCACCTTGTATATATCGACAAATTAAA
>JAGLHE010000073.1 GCA_023143685.1 Candidatus Omnitrophota bacterium | reverse complement strand
TCGTATGAGGTCTTTGAAATTCCTACACTATGAATTACTGCTTAGGGTGAATAATGCGAGGTGTTCCGCGCGTAGCAACTCATCGGGTATGAATTCTAATCCAGATTTTGCAACGGCTCCAAAAACTCCGCAGGTATTAAAGAAGAAAATTCGATAAATTTCTTTGTTTGTGGATGCCGGAATCCAATCATCTGAGCATGTAAAGCCATCCGGGGAAAGTGGCTCCCCCCCCCGTATTTAGTATCCCCTAAAATGGGGTGGCCCAAATGCCCCATATGGACTCTTAGCTGATGAGTACGCCCACTTTGTGGGAAAAGAGCAACCAAAGTCGCCTTTTGATCAAACCGCTTTAAGACCCGGTAAAAAGTTTTTGCTTCTTTGGAAGAATCATCAAACGAAATTGATTTCTTATCCCAATGCCGATGATGCCGCCCTAAAGGCGCATCAATCACACCTTCATCAAAATCAACCACCCCTTTAACAACCGCTACATAGCGCTTTTTAACCTGATGTTTTTCAAACTGCCGGGCCAACCGCACATGCGTCCAGTTATCTTTCGCAACCAACATAAGCCCGGACGTCTCCCGGTCCAAACGATGAACAATGCCCGGACGGATCAACTCCTTTTGCTTAACGCCCTTCACTTCTGCTGAAGCATTAACATCTGAAAGCGTTGCCCCCGAGACATGACAATAATGCAACAACGCGTTGACCAGAGTTCCCGTACGCTGTCCATGCACAGGGTGGACCAGCATCCCCTCGGGCTTGTAAATCACCAGCAAATTCTGATCTTCATAAAAAATATCTAAAGGGATTTCTTCCGGAGGGATAATGCCTTGCCGGGCATGGTTGTCGTCAGAATAATCAACAACTATCTGCTCACCCGAAGCCACTTTGTAATGGGCTGAAACCTGCTTGCCGTTAAGAAAAATTCTTCCGGACTTAATGATCGACTTAATCATCGTGCGTGAAAAATGATCCGGCATGACACGCGTTAAAAAAACATCTAACCGCAAGC
Source organism: Candidatus Omnitrophota bacterium (assembly GCA_023143685.1). Classification (GTDB taxonomy): domain Bacteria; phylum Omnitrophota; class Gorgyraeia; order Zapsychrales; family JANLHA01; genus JAGLHE01. The sequence goes on along the minus strand of JAGLHE010000073.1, from coordinate 8,035 downwards.
CGTCCTGGTCATCACTGACTGTGAAGGTATTTTGAGACATGATTAACTAAAGGACCATCCTCTTACTTTTTGCGCCCGCCAGGACGCAGCAACAGGCATCCGCCAACAACAAAAACACACACCGCGACAACCTGAAAAATACTTAAGGACCCTAAAACCGTGACATGATCTCCCCGGAAAAATTCAATAATAAACCTTTGAAGTGACGCTAAAAGCAAATACGCGACTAACACCCGGCCGGGAATATTCGTTTTCTTCTGCACAAATTTCAAAATAAAAAATATGGCTAATAAGGCTGCCGCGGCATACAATTGTGTCGGGTGCAAACGCGCGCGATGAACAGGAAAATAAATCCCCGAGGACGCCACCTTCCCGTAGCAACATCCGTTTAAAAAACATCCAATCCGGCCGATCGCATGCCCTAAAGCCACATAGGGAATAAAAAAATCCAGTGTCTTTAAAAACGGCAACTTCTTTTTACGGATGTACCCTACGGCAGAAAGCATCCCCAGTATCAACCCGCCCTGCCAGGCAAGCCCGCCGTTCTGAAGCCGTACAATTTCTAACGGATCATTTAGAAAAGTATCGATATTAAGAAAAATAAAAAAGGCCCGGGCGCCCAGAATCCCGCCCAGCACAACCCAAAAAATCAGGTCATAAACCATATCAACGCTCAAGCCTTCAACCGCATACTTTGGAGCTAAACGGATTTCACGGCTCATCAATGCCGCGCACACAACAATTCCGACAGCAAACACAAGGCCGTAAGAATAAACCGTAAAAGGACCTATCTGGCAAATTTCCGGGAACATATTTTAGAAAGGAGTTAAAAGGATCTTTTTTCCTTTTGCGTCAAAGGAATACATTGAAGCGCGACGATAATCGCACCAACCGTAATCGCACTATCCGCGATATTAAACACCGGCCACACACGCAGGTCAATAAAATCAATCACATACCCGAAACAGATACGATCAATCAAATTACCGATCGCCCCGCCAAGGATTAAAGAAAATCCAACAATGTAAAACCGGCTCAACTTTTCATCATTATTCTTGTAGTAATAAATATTGTACACCAAAAGAACGATGGCAATTATCGGAATAACAATAAAAACCAATCCTTTATCCTTAAACAAACCAAAGGCAATCCCCGTATTATGCACGAGAGTCATATGCACAAAACGATGAATAACAGGGAGCGTCTCGCCGGGAGAGAGAATTTCTGAAAAGAAAATCTTTGTAATGCGGTCTAATAAAACAACCACGAAAACACTGCTTAACGACAAAAAAATATCAATTTGAGATCTGACAGAAACCTTCATTTTTTTAAACATAGTTTGAATACTGATTTCGGGGTGAGCCGCGTTAAGGAATGAGAGCACACAAACGCCTTTAAGAATTCTTCTCCCGCTCTTCCTGGCATTTCAAACACGTTTCCGCGTAAGGGATAGCTTCTAAACGAGCCGCGGGGATTGCCTCTTCACACTCAAAGCAAAGCCCAAAACTCTTGTTTGTGATCCGATTAAGAGCATCATCAATCTTTGACAGCAACTCCCGGTCATTAGAAGCCAAACTCAAAGTAAATTCCCGGTCATACATATCTGTCGCGGCATCAGCAATATGCATACCATGACCGGCAGATTCTCCTCCATTCTCGCTTGAATCCACTGAATTAACCGAAGCCATATTCTTAATGTCATGCAGGATATTTTCTTTTATCTTCAAAAGTTGTTTTCTGCATAATTCTCTTTGTTTTTTATCAACTTTTTTTTGTGGCATCTCAGATTTCTCCTTCTCTCTTGAACTCCATCCACAGGAGTAATGAATTTTTATCTCTTTATTAAATTTACAACCTCAACCGCGTATCTGCAAGTGCTTTTTAGACTTTTCTTAAACACAATGCTCTTTCAAAACACAGAAAACGCATTCAGAGTCAAGCATCATCTCTCAACTCAACGCTAAAAAACTCCTTAACCGTATCAGCGCAACGGACACAAAGCGTGTCATGTTCAGCGTCTTTTCCTACCGATTCACTAAAGTTCCAACACCGGCTGCATTTTTTGCCATCAGCTTTCTGAATTACAACAGCTGTCTTCACAAAAACGTCACTCATCCCCTCCTGAACCTCATCCACCCTGACCACCTCAACCTGCGAAACAATAAAAATCGATGGCAGAAGATTTTTAACAGCTTCCAGGCACTTCAAATCCCGATCACTCGCTGTCTGAAAAATCACCTTTGCTTCCAAAGAACTGCCGATTTCTTCCGTGCGACGCTTATCCTCAAGACTTTTCAAAACAAAAGGACGCATCTGCGTTACAAGATCAAATTTCCCGCCAACCTCCTCATCTTTCCACTGCTGTGGGACTTCCAGCCAGTCGGACAAATGAACATTTTCTACCTGGCCAGCCTGCGCGTACTTAGGCATTGCATCAAAGACTTCCTGCGCTGTAAATGTCAAAATCGGTGCCACCAACCGCACCAGATGATTCAAAATATGAAAAAGAACCGTTTGCGCTGACCTGCGCTCTATCGAATTTGAGCCAGAAACATACAACCGATCCTTTAAAATATCAAGATAAAAACTTGAAAGCTCTTCATTACATAAAGAATAAACCATTTTGTAGACTTTCGCAAATTCATATGCATTGTACGCATCCCGCACCCCCTCTAAAACCGGAGCCAGACGATACAAAGCCCAGCGGTCAATATCCATTAATTCTTCATACGGGACCTCATCCTGATCCGGGGAATACTCATTCAAATTCCCGAGTAAAAACCGCAAAGTATTACGGATCTTCCGATACGCGTCAATCAACCGGTCAACAATCTCTTTTGACAACCGGATGTCTTCATTGTAATTGCTGGACACGACCCACAAGCGCAAAATATCAACCCCGTTGTTCTTGATCAAATCCTGCGGAGAAATAACATTCCCCATCGACTTTGACATCTTCCTTCCCTGGCCATCCACAACAAACCCATGCGTCAACACCGCTTTAAAAGGAGACCTGCCATCCATCGCAACCGATGGAATCAACGAAGATTGAAACCATCCGCGATGCTGATCTGATCCTTCCAGGTAAAGGTCCACCGGAAGTTCATGCCCCATCTGCGGGCCAACCACTGCCTGATGGCTCACCCCGGAATCAAACCACACATCCAGAATATCCGCGGTCTTTTTAAACGCGTCCCCCCCGCAATCCGGGCATTTAAATCCTTGCGGAATCAAATCCTTCACATCCTTCGCAAACCAAATATCTGTTCCCTCACTCTTAACAAGCCCTGCGAAATGTTCAATCACTTCAGGATAAAGTTTGTGTTCCCCGTCACATCCTTCACACGCCAACGCCGGAATCGGCACACCCCAATGCCGCTGCCGTGACAAACACCAATCCGGACGCGTCACCACCATCCCTAAAATCCGCTCTTCCCCGGACGGCGGCACCCACTGCACATCATTCTTGATCACATCTTTAAGTTTTGCGCGAAGGTTGTTGTGATCAATTTCCATGAACCATTGTTTGGTCGCCCTGAAAATAATCGGCTTCTTGCATCTCCAGCAATGCGGGTAGGAATGAGAAATTTGTTCAGACGCAAAAAGCAACCCGCGCGCTGTTAAATCCTCAATAATATTCGCGTTCGCCTTAAACACATGCTGGCCTTCAAACGCCCCCGCATCTTTCGTAAAAACCCCGCGGTCATTAACCGGCATGAGAATGTCTAATTTATGTGCCACGCCTGCCTCGTAATCTTCCTGCCCGTGGCCAGGCGCTGTGTGTACCAACCCTGTCCCGTCTTCCTTAGTCACGTAATCAACTGTAATCACACGGCAATCATCCTTAAGGCCAAACGGATGAGTGTAAACTAATTCTTTAAGCTCTTCACCGCTCACTTCTTTAATCACTTTCGCTTCCCGGCTCCCGCCCTTTCCAAGCACAACATCCTTAAGCGAACTTTCAATAATTAAAATGTCTTTACCCGTATCCACAAAAACATACTTGTACGTTTGGTGTACAGCCACCGCAACGTTGGCTAACAACGTCCACGGTGTTGTGGTCCAAATCAACAAATTCAAAGGCTTGTCTTGCGGCAAACCTTCAACAGTTTCCGGATTATTAACTTTAAACCGCACGTAAACCGACGGTGAGGTGTGGTCTTCGTATTCCACCTCTGCTTCAGCAAGGGCTGTCTCACATTGCGCGCACCAATTCACCGGTTTTAATCCACGGTAAATAAAACCATCTTTAGCCAACCGCGCGAACGATTTTAAAATCCAGTATTCGTATTCTTGCGCTAAAGTTAAATACGGCGCGTCCCATTCACCAAAAATCCCTAACCTCTTAAATTCATCCTTCTGAATGTCCACGTACTTCAACGCGTAATCATGCGCTGCTTTACGGAACTCAACACTGTCCACATCCGATTTCTTCTTTTTCATCTTCTTAAAAAGCTGATGTTCAATCGGCAGCCCATGACAATCCCAGCCCGGGACGTAAAGGCTGTCCATCCCCTGCATGGTCTTCATTTTCACAATCACATCTTTTAAAATTTTATTAAGCGCGTGCCCGATGTGGATATTTCCGTTAGCGTACGGAGGGCCGTCGTGCAGGATAAAAGGTGTAGCCCCTTTTGACTTTTCCCGAATCTTCGAATAAAGATCCTCGTCTTCCCACAACTTCAAAAAAGCCGGCTCTTTCTGCGCTAACCCCGCGCGCATCGAAAACGCGGTCTTTGGCAAATTTAATGTTTTCTGGTAATTCACTTCACTCATTGTTAAATTCCTGACTGCATGCCCCTTTAAACTAAGACATGTACTTTCCGATTAATATGTCGAGCTGTTTCTTTTTCTGTTCCGGGATCAGGTCCGGTTGCGTCACGATTGAATATTTCAACGCGTCTGCCGCGCTAAACTCTGTTAACGCTCCGACCTTGGGAATCGCTAATTGAAGAATCTTTCTGGCATTCTCAACATTCTGATTTAAATTCGCGATGATCATCTCCACCGTAACAGACTCATGCGAGTCATGCCAGCAATCGTAATCTGTAACAGCTGCAAGCGTTGCGTACGAAATTTCTGCTTCACGCGCTAACCGCGCTTCTGTAAAATTTGTCATCCCAATAATGTCCATGCCCCAGCTGCGGTACAAATTGCTTTCCGCGATGGTTGAAAACTGCGGGCCTTCCATGTTCACATACGTGCCGCCGTCGTGTACTGTCGAACCTGCTTCTTTCGCTGACTCCACTAAAATTGTACGCAACTCTGCTGATGTCGGCTCAGCCAAAGGCACATGCGCGACAATCCCTTCATCAAAAAAAGTGGAAGGCCTGGCTTTTGTCCTGTCAACAAACTGATCAGGCACAACAAAATCCAGCGGCTTTAACTCTTCTTTCAAACTCCCGCAAGCCGAGACCGAAAGGATCGCGTCCACCCCTTGACGTTTCATGGCAAAAATGTTGGCACGGTAATTAATTTCACTCGGGTTAATACGATGCCCTTTTCCATGCCGCGGTAAAAAGACAACTTCAGTATCTCCCAGCTTCCCGACAAGAAAATTACAAGAAGGCTGGCCGAATGGCGTTAACAAAGACATTTCTTCATTAATCTCAATTCCTTCTAAATCGTAAAGCCCGCTACCACCGATGATGCCTACTTTTGACATGTGATCCTCCAGGGTTAGTGCATTTCGCATTTAGCACGTTGTACGCTTGTCCGTAGCCCGTCGCACAAATCATCATTCAGCCAATTGCTTCGCCCTTTTTTGCGCGGCCTTAAGGGCCTGGCTAAAGATTTTATCCACCTTATTCTTCATCAAAACATCCATCGCAGCCTGTGTGGTTCCGCCTTTTGACGTCACTTTCGCCCTTAACGATGCCACGTCCTCTTTTTGCTGATCCAAAAGATGCGCGCTGCCCAGCAACGTTGCCATCACCAGGTCCTTGCTCACATCTTTTGAAAAACCTAAGGATTGCGCCGCGTTCAAAAGGCATTCCACAAAATAAAAAACATACGCCGGCCCGCTGCCTGAAACCGCGGTCACTGCGTCAATCATCTTTTCCTGAACGATCACTGTTGTTCCCACGCAATTAAAAATCTTTCGCGCGAGCGCGACATCCGTGTTCTTCGCGTACTTCCCTTTAGCAACCGCGGTGATCCCTTCACCAACCTGCGCCGGCATGTTAGGCATTGTGCGGATGACACGTACTTTGCCGCCGAGCTTTTTTTCAATAAACGCGCTCGTAATCCCTGCAGCGATCGAAATCACAACCTGACGTGATGAAATGGCGCCTTTGATTTGATCAAGCACCCCGTCAAAATCCTGCGGCTTAACCGCTAAAACAATCACGTCAGAAGCGTTCACCATCGATGCCAAATCTTTATTGACGACTTTAAATTTGCGCTTTAAAAAGGCTGCCCGTTTTTTATCTTTTTCGCAAACAAGGATCTTAAACTGTTTACACGCGCGGCTGATGATCGCCGCACCCATGTTTCCGCCGCCAATAAATCCGATTGTTTTCATTTGGTAATCCTTTTTTTTCACGTAACCCGTTACTCGCTAAGCAAATATTGCCCTTCCAACCCTGATCATGTTCGCGCCCTGTTCAATCGCGATTTTGTAATCATGCGTCATGCCCATCGACAACCATTTCATTTCAACACGTTGCTGCCCTTCAAACTTCACGCCAACCTCATCAAACAACTTTCTTAACTGCGCAAAACTTTGACGAATAACCTCTTCATCTTCCACAAACGGAGCAATGGTCATTAACCCTAAAATACGCACATGCCGCAACCTGGAAACCTGTTCAACAAGTTCAATCGCGTCTTGTGGCGCGACACCAAACTTCTGCTCTTCACCCGCGCAATTCACTTGTATTAAAATGTCAACATCCCTGTCCTGTTTCGCGGCCTGCTTTTCAATTTCTTCTGCGAGGTGAAAGCTGTCCACCGATTGGATCATGTCAAAAAGATTAAGCGCGTCCTTAACTTTATTAGTCTGCAAATGGCCGATCATGTGTTTGGTCACATTTTCAGCTGCCGGCCCTAAAACAGGAAACTTTTCTTTTGCCTGCTGAACCTTATTCTCCCCAACATCTTTCAGCCCAACAGAAATAGCTTCCTGGATTTGTTCCGCGGAAGCAAACTTTGTAACACCTACAAGGATGATCTCTGCAGGATTTCGGCCTGCTTTTTCGCAAATACACGCAACATCTTCTCTAATAGCCTTAATTTTGTCCAAAATCATTGAAATAAAATATCACAAAAGGTTTTTGGAGTCAATGAATAATGAAAAGGTAACCCGGTGAGTTACCAGGGGGCGAACAGTGCGAGGTGTCCCACGCGCAGTTACGAAGCAGAGCGGAGTTGTTTGAGCACGGGATACCTCTCGCTGTTTGCCCCCCGGTAACTCACAGGTTACATGAAAAGGACAATGGACAATGGACGGGGTGTAGTGTTTTAAATTCTAAACAACCCTGGCCATTCCCCCACTAACCAACTCCTCATTCAAATACCTCCCCTGCGCAAACACTTTCGCCCCTGACATTTCCTCAAAAGAGTAAAACACATGCCCCACGTAACGACCGTAAATGTCAATCTTGTTCGTCTTAACCACAACACTTCCCGCGCGTGCCAACTGATCGCGCGCGTAGTGGTACGCTTCCTCTCCTCCCGGCTCGTCCATGGCCGGACAATCCAGGCATGCCAACCGCACACGCTGTTCCTTCCACACCTGAAACCCCAAATCCAACCGCACCAATACCGTATCCCCATCAATCACACGTTCAACAATCGCCTTGTAAACGTAGGTCGCTTCATCAGGGCGTTTAATGGTTTGAGCGCTAACGGTTTTACTTTGTGGTGTTTTGAACGCTGTGTAACGGTCATTCTTAATCGCCTGCACCAACTGATCCCGGTTGAGGCTTTCTTCCTGAACAAGCTGCTCGTACCATTCTCTTTCCCGAACATCATTAATGGACAGCAGGGCTTTGTACTGCGACCATGTTACAAAAGTGCCCCTAGGGGCACTTTT
>JAGLHE010000072.1 GCA_023143685.1 Candidatus Omnitrophota bacterium | reverse complement strand
ATCTATTCAGACAAAGAAGAAGCGGGCTGCGGAACCTCTGAATTCTGTAGTGAATGCGGTGCCGTGAAATCCATCGTTACTGCGCAAAATGGCGAACAAAACTCACAGGAATGCCATATGACGGTAAAGACAGAAAACGGTGATGCGCCTTTAGACTTTCATGTCAGGAGTGTTCTGATTGAAGTTGAAGATCAATCGTTTGTTGTTGTTACTATAAAAGAAAAGACTGTTTTGAATGTAAGGGAGGAGATCCTTAATTAGTGGGTCAGAACTTAACACTAAACCAATAACTCCTAAAAGTTTCACCATACGAACGTACGGCTGGCCGTATGTCTCTCTATGGTGAAATGCTGTTGAAACTGATTAATGCTATAAGTGACTAAGTATAAAAGAGATAGAAAGAAATAAGTTGAATTTTTGGCGAAGTAAAATATAATGAATAGTAAGTAACAGTAAGTTTTAAAATTATACATATCCACACATTAAAACCCTATTTTTCTCTCCAAACCCACTGCACAAAAACCACTTTATGAGAATTTTTCTCAATTATTGACATTTTCTTTATTGTGTGCTATAGTTTTTCTACATTCACATAAAAAAGGAGAAAAGAACTATGTTAGTTCAATTTACAGTTAAGAATTTTAAATCATTTAAGAATGAAACGACATTAAGCTTGGTCGCTTCTTCAACGAAAGAACACAAAAATAAAAATACTTTTCAAGCCTCCAGAAATATTTCGCTGTTAAAAAGTGCAACAATTTACGGCCCAAACGCAAGTGGCAAAAGTAATTTCTTTCAAGCCATGTGTTTTATGAAGAATTTCATTGTTAACTCTTCTAAAGAAACACAATCAACAGAAGCAATTCCTGTTGAAAGATTTTTGCTAAACACAGAAAATGCAAAAAATCCATCCTGCTTTGAAATCACCTTTATCCATAAAAACACTCAATACAGATATGGTTTTTCAGTAACAGAAAAAGAAGTTTCAGAGGAATGGCTTTATTATGTCCCAAACGTTCAAGAGCTAGAAGTGTTTGTTCGTAAAGGTCAAGAATTTAAATTGAGTCGCCATTTTAAAAGCGAACAACCTTTAATCGATGCGAACCGTATTAGACCGAATGCTTTGCTATTATCTGTATCTGCACAATTTAATGGTGAAATTGCAAAAAATATTATGGAATGGTTCTCGTCTTTTAATTGCATTTCGGGCATCAATTCCCAAAAATATGGCTCTATAACTTGCCATTTATCCAACACAGAAAACGGCAAAAATATTGTTCTAAACTTTCTTAAAAAAGCCGATTTAGGCATTGATGATTTTAAAATTGTAGAGAAGGAAATCAGCCCCAATAATCTACCTGCTGCAATTTCAGAACAAATGGGCGGAAAAAATGAAAAAGTCATTATTAATGAAGTAAAAACTTCCCACAAACAATATGATTCAAAAGGAAAAATCGTTGGAACAATTGACTTTGACTTAAACAATGAATCTCGCGGCACGCAAAAATTCTTTGAACTTTGCGGTCCGATTATTGATACTTTAGGCGATGGAAAAGTCCTCATTGTTGATGAATTAGACTCACGATTACACCCCAAGTTGATTAAAGCTATTTGCCAATTATTTAATTCATCCCAAATGAATCGTAATAATGCCCAATTGGTTTTTGTATCTCACAATACAAATGTATTAGATAAAGATTTATTCCGCCGAGACCAAATTTGGTTTACAGAAAAAGATCAATATGGTGCAAGCGAATTGTTCTCTTTGGTTGAGTTTAAAGATCCTAAAAACGGTAAAAAAGTTCGTAATGATGCAAGCTATGAAAAAAGTTATTTAAGCGGAATTTATGGGTCAGTTCCACACGTTCGTGATTTTGAGGTCAACTATGGGAACTGATAATCTCTTTCATAAGAATAAAGCTAGACTACAACGCAAACTTGCAACAAGATCTGCAAAGCAACATATTCTTATTGTCTGTGAAGGAGAAAAAACTGAACCAAATTATTTTAAATCTTTCCCTGTAAGCTCTGCAGAAGTCACAATTCTTGGAGATGGATTTAATACAAAATCCTTAATTACTTTCGCAAAAAAGAAAGCCCAAGAAGCAAAACAAAACAAGGTTCCATATGATCAAGTTTGGTGTGTTTTTGATAAAGACTCTTTTACGAAAGAGCAATTTAACACTGCCATTCAAATGGCTGACTCGTATGGCTTTAAAACTGCCTATTCAAACGAAGCATTTGAGTTATGGTATGTTTTACATTTTGAATATTTTACAGCAGGAATTAATCGTAAAAAGTACATTGAGAAATTATCAAGTGCATTAGGCAAAAAATATAAAAAAAACAGCACAGAAATGTATGACATTTTATTAACCAATCAAAACGACGCAATTAAGAATGCTGAAAAACTTTTACAGTTACACGAAGAACTAAATCCTTCGGATATGATACCTTCCACAACCGTGCATTTGTTGGTGGAAGAATTAAATAAGTTGATAAAATAACTAAAGAATTTATTCATCCCTTTTACGAAACGATGAAAACTGAAATAGGCAAAGACTGTCAGGAGGTGCCATGCAAATAAAATTTACTTACTACAAGCCGCAAGTGTTAATTCCGGGGATAGGCCTTTTATGGGCTTTTTCATCATGGATTCTTGCAAAATTTTGGGGTTATGGTTTTCTTCAAGGGATTGGCCCCACAGCAATCGTGATGTGCTTTCTTTCGATTTATGACAAAATACTATGGAAATATCCAGTACTTAATTTAATGACTACGATTCCTAATTTGAATGGCCATTATGAAGGAAATATATCTTTCTATTGGAATGAGGAGAATAGAACAAAAGCCAGCAAAATGGAAATTAAACAAACTTGTTCAAATATCAAAGTTACAACAATATTTAGCAAAGAAAATGAAAACAGCACGCAATCAGTTAGCACAGAAGCATTTATAAAAACTGATGAAGTTGGTGATCAGTACCTTTATTTTTATTACCACAACCGAGGGTCATGCAAAGATGGAGATACCCTTGATCCACATGATGGTATGAATGTTTTAAAAATCATGAAGAATAATAATAGCATTACGCTTCCAGGATATTATTTTACTAATCGTAATCCTCAAACAAAAGGTTGTATAGAAGTTTCAAAAATCCTGAAGGGAGAAAAATAATGGATACACGTAAATTATTTACTAAATTTGATAAAGAAATCAGAATCAATGATACAAAGATTAGCAAGCTAAAAAGTAACAGAAAATCGTTGCGGGACAAAATTAGAAAATATTTTAAAGAAAAAGAATGGGAGGTTCCTAAATTTTATTCTCAAGGATCGTTCCCTTTAAATACAAATTTGAATCCGATAAAAAAAGAAACATCCAATGGAGAGATAAAAGAACCATACGATCTGGATGATGGCATCTATTTTATCTGTCCTGAATCAGATAGGAAAGAGCCTGCCACCTATCATGATCGAATTAAGAAAGCGGTGGAAGACCATGCCGAAAGTGAAGTTGACAAAACAACTTGCGTTCGCGTGATATATGCAGATGGGCATCATATCGACCTGCCTTCTTATTGGATTGAAAAAAATGGTGATACTCCTCAGTTGACACATAAATCAAAAGGATACATTCCTAGTGACCCTAAAGCCTTCAAAGATTGGGTAGATAAAAATATTTCTGATGCAAATAGTAACGGTCAATTACAACGAGTTATTCGTTATTTAAAAGCATGGAAGGACTTTCGTGAAGATAAAAATAGCAGCCTTAAGTTGCCCTCTGGCTTTATTTTGACGATATTAGCATGTAACCATTTTTATAATGATGATCGTGATGATCTCTCTTTGAAAGAAACAATTAAATCTATCAAAACATCATTAAACTCCAACTTCACCTGCTATCGACCAACGATTCCTACCGATGAGGATCTTTTAACTAGTTATTCGAAAGATACTGTAATTAATGAACTGACATCTTTTAGTGATAACGCTCAGAAGGCGATTGATTCAGATTGTGAGAAAGAATCATCTGAATTTTGGAGAAAAATTTTTGGAGATAGGTTTCCTTTAGGAAAAGAGAAAGAAACTACTAATTCTTTGTTAAAAGCTGCCCCATTAACTGTTCCTGTAAGTAAGCCTTTTTATGACAATTAAGTTAAAAAAAGAAGATTGTTCAGATATTTCCATATATTTTCCCGAGCTTAATTATGAAGAGAATCATCAAAGAATTTGGGGCACTCTTAATTTTATATGTTGTTATAATGAAAAAAAGGGCGAGCTTGAATTTAAAGATGATGAAAATTCGATTACAGATTTATATGAAATAGAGATAGATTTCAATAAGTCTCATCTGCGTTTACCAAAAGTATATGAGCGTTCAGAAAAAATTATTAATTATGCTAAAGATCAAAATATTAAGTTATTGGATCTTCATATGTTTAAAGATGGATCGTGTTGTTTAGGGATCTATCCTGAGGATGCATGCATCTCAGCATTTGAATTCTTAGTAAGAAGAGTTGTTCCCTATTTTTTCTGGCAATCGTATTATAGGCTTAAAGGGAAAGAGCCGTGGAAGGCATATGCTCATGGAAAAAATGGTTATATCGAAAAGGATAAAGAGCTTACTGAAACAATTAGTTCTTGTGAAGATACTCTTTCTTGGAATATTTACTCTGGCATGGGAAATGTTAGAAATTGTAAATGTCCATGTGAAAGTGGTAAGAAGTACAAAAAATGTTGTATGGCAAATGATGATGTTTTACGTTCTAAAATTTCAAATCTAAAACAAGCCCAATCAAGCGTTAAAACTTGGATTGAAAAAGCTAAGAATAAGAAGGGTGATATAAAAGAGATGACAGATTAGTTTACTATGAGCGTGTAGAAACTTTAAAAAAGGAGTCTCATATGGACGATTTTAAAAAAAGAGAGTTTAGTTGTTTACAACAAACAAGGCAAGATTAAAGCAGTTTATCCGCCTGGCAGCGAAGAGCATTGGAGGGCGCAAAGAGTTCTTGAAATATTACATGAAGCAGATAAAAGATATTTAAAGCAACTTCTCGATGAAAAGAAAGAAAAAGAAAAACAGATTGAAGAAATTTTAGACAAATCAGATAAGAAAAATATTTGTAGAGCAAAACAGGCAAGAATGAAAAAATACAATCTTACGCAAACAGCAAAATTTCTTACTATGACAAGGCAAGGTTTATATTACTGGATCCAAAAAGGTTGGATCACTCCCAAGCGGGATTTCAGGAATTATCCTTTCTTTACAGTTTTTGACACCCATATTTTGAGATTTAAAATTCTTGCAAACACATGAGGAATAATAGGTTATGACAAAAAAAGTACTGCTCCGCACCTACGGCTGGCAGATGGATGAGTATGATATAAAACTGGTTATCACCTGTGTTGGGAGGGGAATTTTATGACAGTTGAAAATAAATCTTATGAATGTTGTATTTTAGGGGCAGGGCCGGCCGGGGTGGGTGCTGCGCTTGAATTAACACGTCGGGGAACGACCAATATTTTAATTATTGATCAGAACACGATTGTTGGTGGATTGGCGCGGACAGAAAAGGTGGATGGCGCGCGGTTTGATGTCGGCCCGCATCGTTTCTTTACAAAGAACAAAGAAATTAATCAGCTCTGGCATGACTTGTTAAAAGAAGATTTTTATCCTGTCTCCCGCCTGACACGTATTTATTACAATCATCGTTATTTTCAATATCCGGTTAAGGCCTTTGATGTCCTTAAAAAATTAGGCGGCATAGAGTCTTTGCAGGTAATGAGTTCGTATCTTTTAACACACCTTCAGCCGAAAAAGGAGGCGCTTACTTTTGAGGATTGGGTGACACAAAAGTTTGGCCGAAAGTTATATGAAACATTTTTTAAAACGTATACGGAAAAAATCTGGGGTATCCCTTGTAAGGAGATCGGGGCTGAATGGGCTGCGCAGCGGATTAAAGGATTAGATATCCGGGAGGTGATAAAGAATGCCTTGATTACTAGTGGTCAACAGATTAAAACTTTGGTTGAAGAGTTTGATTATCCTGTTTTAGGGGCGGGGCAGATGTATGAGGCGATGTGTGATGAGGCTGTGTCAAAAGGAGCGGAGTTGATGCTTGGCGCGAAGGTGGTTGGTTTTGAACAAAAGGATAACAGGATTGTTTCCGTTGAAGTTAAGGCCCCGCAAGGGCAGACGATAAAAGTTGAGGCGAAACAGTTTTTTAGCAGTATCCCAATGACTCATTTTTTTAAGATGCTTGCGCCTGAAGAATCTGCCCGGGTGCAGCAGGCAGTTGATGCCTTGTATTATCGGGATCATATTACGGTAAATTTGCTTGTCGATGGAAAAGATTTGTTTCCGGACCAGTGGATTTATTTGCATTCTCAAGATGTAAAGGCCGCGCGTCTGGCAAATTATAATAATTTCTCTTCCAGGATGTCTGGCGATGAAAATAAAACAGCATTGAGTATTGAATATTTTGTGTTTCAGGATGATGCTGAATGGAAGATGTCAGATCAAGAGCTTATTGATCTTGCGAAGCAAGAGATTGAATATTTAAAACTTGTAAAGCAAGAACAAGTTGAGAAGGCATGGGTGTTGCGTGAAACAGAGGCATACCCTGTCTATTACATGGGATTTCAACCGCATTATGACCTTTTAAAAAACCGCGCGAATGAATTCAAGAATATTATGTTGATGGGGCGTGGGGGAATGTATAAATATAATAATCAGGATCATTCTATTATTAGCGGGATCCTTGCTGCGCGCAACTATTTGCGACTGCCCGGAAGTCCATATGATTTATGGGAAATTAATGTGGATGCCGAATATTGTGAATCATCCGAACGGGTATCTTCCTAAATGTCTTTTAAAAAAGTTTTAAAAAATTTCTTTCTAACGCCCAAGGGCCAGGGTTCCGCCTGGAAAATTATTTGTCAGATTGTTTTAGTAGTTACGATTGCTGTGGGTTTTGTTTTTGCCTTCTCTAACTATGTCCCGTTTAGCATGGACGAGTTTATCCAATACCATGCCTTAAGTTGTTTATATTATCCTTTAAATAAAGCAAACACGTTTCGGGAAGCATGTCATGTGCATGACTTGGCGATTTTCTCAGAATGTTATTGGCCCTTAAGATCGTTTGATTATGTCGGTAGCGCGCCGGGATTGATTTATTTCCCCCTTTTTAAAGTGTGGCCTTCTCCATATTCCGCGCGATTTTTGGGATTGCTGTTTCTCATGGTTCAAGCCTTGTGTCTCCGCCGTCTTTTTAAAATTAATTTTTTTGTATCTTTTTTTGGGTTGCTTATTTTTATGCCATACGCGTTTCAGCATGTTGTGGATACAGGGGTTGCGGCGATTCAGTTAACTTCGGTATTTTTGGTTTGTTGTTTAACACGAGCGTGGATGATGGCGTTAAAAGAAAGCCGGATGAGCTGGCTTTACCCTTTATGGATTGGCCTGGTATTGTTTTTTTGTTTTTGGATAAAGGTGGCGTATTTGTTTATGTTGCCTGGAATCTTTGTCCTAATGCTGTATGAAGTTTATGTTCATCGTTCCGCGTTATTATCCAAAGGTAATAAAAGATTTTTTCTGGCGCAGGGAGTGTTGCTCGCGTCCGTTGCCGGCGGGTTGGGATGGATGTTATTCAACGCATCAAGTCGGTGGGGGATCAAATATGGTTATGTTATTCGGCAATCGCCGCGGATTGCCTGGACGAACATGGAGGAGGCTTTTAGGAATTTCACAGAAAATATCGCGCCGTATTTTATGGATCCGATGAGAGCGGCCCATTACATTTTTGAGATGCCCGAGAGCAGGGGGTGGACAATTTGGGGTATTTTGTTTGTGGCTGTTGTTGTGTTGTTGGTTGTGGCTGGTCTTGTGAAGAGGATTCTTAAAAAAGAACCGGTAGGGGGAATTGTCGCGGGGGTATCAGCATTTGTTTTGACAATTTTTATAATGAGTTTTTCTCCAAAAGTCTGGGCCATGCATCATGTGGTTTTGAGTTTACCGTTTTTGTTGTTTGGGATTTTTCACAGTATAGGAAAGTATAAAATAGACAACCATACTTTCCTACACGGCCGCATAGAAGATGTGAGCCGGTCAAAGATGAAAGGCGAACTTTCTTGTGTTTTTGCAAAATGCGGGAGAGATAAATTGATCCTTTTGTTGGCGGTTGTTTTTCTTGTTGTAAACGTTAAATTGTATTCGGGGCTGCCGTATTTGCCGCACAAGGAAATGAACCATCATTCAAACGTCAGGTTGAACGCGTATTTAAACAAGAGGTTTAATGGGCCATACGTATTTGTTGTTTTGAACTGGGGGCTTTATTACATCAAGGCTCTGTACGGCCATAAAGACCAAAGCGTTGTTTATGTTGATCCGTTACAGAATCAGGATGAGATTGACAGGCTCAAGAAAATATTGCGTGACACACAGCGTAAGGCTGTGTTTGTTTTAAGGAGTGATGCAGGCAAGAGCCTTTTTCTTCTGCGTGATACATTCCCGCATTTGGCGCAAGTTAAGATAGATTTCGATACCGGTAAGTGGCTGGTTTGGTGTGAGCGATAACAGGGAAGGGAAGGAAAAAAATTTCTTGACAAATGATACAGGGAAGGTATCATTTGGTTGGAAGATAATTGTTGCAATGGACTAAATAAAGTTATAGTTTATTCCCAAAAGCAGCAAAAGAGAAAGAAAGGTTGCTTCTGCTATCTTTGTAACTTTAAACTTGTATACCAGGAGGGGGATGATGGGAAAATTTAAATGCGTAATATGTGGCTATATTTATGATCCTGCAGAGAATGATAATGTGGCATTTAATGATTTGCCGGATGATTGGACATGTCCTGACTGCGGAGTCGGTAAAGATCAATTTGAACCTGTTGAAGAATAATAATAAGAAGGGTTTTGATTATGGAATTACCGGATGGTGTTATTCATTTCCTGGAAAGACAGGGATTTGTGATTGTCTCTACCTTGGATGCCAAAGGGGCAATACATTGTTCCGCGAAAGGTATTGTAGGTATAGAAAAACAAGGAAGGGTTTTTGTGATAGATCTTTATAAGCACAAGACCTTTGAGAATTTAAAACGCAATCCAATAGTTAGTATAAGCGCTGTTGATGAACATAAATTTGTTGGATATACGATTCAGGGAAAGGCCAAGATCGTTCCAAGAGAGGACATGCAAGAACATATTGTTTCTAAATGGGAGGAACGGATTCTTGAGAGGATTTCAAAAAGAGTCGCTTCTGCTGTTCAGGCCGGTGTTAAATCAAAGGGCCATTTTGAAGTTAAATTGCCTGAAAAGCCCAAATATCTGATTGAAATTGATGTTGAAAACATAATCGATCTTGCGCCGCCTCAATTTGATAACCATTAGAATAAATGGAACTGAACTATGTTAAAGAAATTTATTCACAGTATAGGAAAGTATAAAACAGACAACCATACTTTCCTACACGGCCGCATAGAAGATGTGAGCCGGTCAAAAATGAAAGGCGAACTTTCTAGGTACTCTATTAATCATCCAAAATCAGTTGTTTTTATTACAGCAATTATAGTTTTGCTGGCGTTAAGTCAGTACACGAAAATAAAAGTTGATACTGACCCTGAAAACATGCTTCCTGAAAACGCGCCTGTCAGGGTTTTTCACAGTGACACTAAAAAGGAATTTGCTTTATATGATTTAGTAGTGTTGGGTGTAGTAAACGATAAAAACTCTGACGGAGTATTTAATGTAGACACCCTGTCCAAAATTTACAATATTACCAGGGAAATAGAGCAGGTTGATGGAGTTATATCCAGAGAAATAATCGCTTTATCAACCAAAGATAATATTGAGCAGGGAAGTATAGGAGAGGTTAAGTTTAATTGGTTGATGGAAGAACCTCCTGAAACAAAGCCTGAAGCTTTACGAATAAGGGATGAAGCTCAGGACCATCCTATGTTTCAGGGAAGCGTGGTTTCCCTGAATGGGAAAGCTGTTGCTATATATATTCCCATTGAACGAAAAGATATCAGTTATGAAGTTGCGCAATCGATACGCGAAATAATTCAGAAATATCCAGGAGAAGAAGAATATCACATAACAGGATTGCCTGTAGCGAATGACCAGTTCGGCGTTGAGATGTTTAAACAGATGGCTATTTCCGCGCCTCTTGCCGGGCTTGTCATTTTTTTATTAATGTGGATGTTCTTCAAATCTGCCGCTTTAATTGTAGCGCCAATGCTGGTCGCTATTTCAACAGTCCTTATTACCATGGGGTTGTTGATAGGTTTTGGATTTCCGGTTCACATAATGACGTCAATGATACCGATATTTCTAATGCCTATTGCTGTTTTAGATTCTGTGCATATCTTAAGCGAGTTTTTCGATAAATATAAAGTATATAACGACCGAAGAAAAACTATGCTTTTTGTTATTGATGAACTTTTCAGCCCGATGCTCTTTACTTCTTTGACGTCTGCGGTTGGATTTTTCTCTTTGTCATTTTCTCCTATTCCTCCGGTTCAGGTTTTCGGTGTATTTGTAGCAGTCGGAGTTATGGTCGCCTGGTTACTTACCATTTCCTTTATTCCCGCTTATGTCATGTTAGTAAATAATAAAATATTTAATAATTTCGGGTTGGTAAAAAAAGATGAAGGGCACTTGTTGGATAGAGTGCTGTGTTCTTTTAAGAATGTTGTTACCAGGAAATATAAGTGGGTTTTGGGTGTTTCTGTTTTTGCAGTAATTTTATCTGTCTATGGCATAAGCAGAATAGAAGTTAATGATAATCCTGTACGGTGGTTTAATAAAAATCATTCTATCAGAGTAGCAGATCGTATTTTGAATAAGCATTTCTCCGGAACGTATGAAGCGTATCTTGTGATGGAAGCACAAGATAAAAGAAAGGAAGTTTTTATTGAACCGGAAATGCTTAGATATATTGAAGATTTGCAAATAATGCTTGCGGATACTGATTTAGTCGGAAAAACAACATCGTTGGCAGATATAGTAAAAAAGGTATATTACGAATTGTTAGGCGGAGATAAAGTAAATAATGTTGTACCAAATACAAGGCAAGCAGTAGCGCAGTCTCTTATGTCATTTGAGAATTCGCATAAGCCCGATGACCTTTGGCATCTTGTTACTCCGGATTATTCAAAGACTGTTTTGTGGCTGCAGCTTAAAAGCGGTGATAATAAATTTATGAGCAAAGTCGTTGAGATTACTGAAGATTATATAAAAAAGAATCCTCCGCCGTCTAAGGTTTCTTTTAATTGGGCAGGGCTTACCTATATTAATGTTGTATGGCAGAATAATATGGTAGTAGGGATGCTTAAAAATTTTCTGGGTAGTTTTGTCATTGTTCTTTTTATGATGTTGTTTTTATTCAGATCTCCGGTTAAAGCGCTTATTTCTATGATTCCGCTAACTATAACAATTTTGTTTATATATAGTTTGCTTGGATTTTTTGGAAAAGATTACGATATGCCTGTTGCTGTTTTATCGGCCCTCACTTTGGGATTATCAGTTGATTTTGCCATTCACTTTATACAAAGAGCTGTTGAGGTAAATCATGTTAAGGGGAATTGGGAACAGACAGCGCAAGAAATGTTCTCCGGCCCCGGACGGGCGATTATACGAAATGCCCTGGTTGTGGCTATAGGATTTTTACCGCTTTTAGCTGCATCGTTGGTACCATATAAAACAGTCGGATTCTTTATGTTTTTTATTATGGCAGTTTCCGCGGTAGCTACTCTATTTATATTGCCGGCGATAATTTCTATTAAGCCTTCAAGTGTTTTGGGGGAATCTCAAAACACTGTTACCTGCAGCTGTGGTAAATGTATGTTGATCGCGCTGTTTGTTGCTTTTGCGGTCGCGTATGTTTTGTTCGGATACAATGTTGTGGGATGGAAGATTTCAACATTTATTGTTGTGGCAATAATAGTAATGTTCTCTGGCATTTGTTATTTTGCTTCTAAAAGAAAAATATGCTTAACGCAAGGAGGTGATGAATGAGGAAAATAACAATTTTGATAACCGCAATAATACTTGTTTTGAGCTTAGCTGTGCCAGCAAAAGCCCTTACAGTTGATGAAATTATAGATAAAGCCAATTTGACGTCGTACTATGCCGGGGCTGACGGGATGTCTGATGTAAAAATGACCATTACGGATTCACAGGGAAGGCAAAGGTTTCGTGAGTTTAGAATATTGCGGCTTAATGTTAAAGAGGGTGCGGCGCAGAAATTTTATATTTATTTCAAGAAACCTTCAGATGTAGCAGCCATGACATATATGGTATGGAAACAAACAGGACGGGATGACGATAGATGGCTTTATTTGCCCGCGCTGGATTTGGTAAGACGCATTGCCTCCAGTGATAAACGTTCAAGTTTTGTCGGTTCGCATTTTGTATATGAAGATGTATCAGGAAGAGGGGTTCAGGCAGATGTGCATGAATTAGTCGAGGAGATTGATGGTTTATATAAGATAAAAAATACACCAAAAGAGAGCCGGGGTGTCGAGTTTAAATATTATTTTGTCTGGATTGATAAGCAAAACTTTATGCCAATGAAAGCCGAATATTACAATGCTCAAAACAAGTTAATTCGCACGATAGAGGCAGTAGAAATACAAGATATTCAAGGATATCCAACTGTTGTGAAATCAAAAACTGTTGATTTAGAAAGAGCCGGAGAAACTCTTATGGAGTTTTCAAATATCAGTTATGATGTCGGTTTAACCGACAATATCTTTAAAGAAAGGTATTTAAGAAAAGCCCCGTCGCAATGGATTGAATAATATGAAACTTAAAAAGCGCATATTTCTTTTTGTTGTAGTGTTTTTGTTTTTTGCCGGCAAACGTGTTTATGCAGGCCTTTCTTCTGTACACGGTTTTGCGGAATTAGATTACGGAATTAAATTAAGCGATGATAATACAAAGAGAGATGACTTTAATCTGCTTGAACAGCGTTTACAGTTAAAAAGTATTTATAGGTTTAGAGGTGACAGCTATTTATCTGAGAAAGGTGCTGTTGTGAAGCTTAAAGGGGATTTTACGGTTGATGAATATTTCTCAGGAAAAACAAATTTTGAATTAAGAGAGTTTAATTTATCTTTGACACCCTTTGATTTAATGGACGTAAAACTCGGCAGCCAGATTTCAACATGGGGAACCGGAGATTATCTGTTTATAAATGATATGTTCCCTAAAGATTATGTTTCGTTTTTTGCAGGCCGGGATGATGAATATCTCAAAAAACCCTCATATGCCATAAAGACATCTTTCTATCCCGACATTACTAATATAGATTTTATTATTATCCCGTATTTTACGCCCAATACCCATGCAAAAGGGGACAGGCTATCATTTTTTGACAGCTTTCAAGGAGGAATTTCCGGGACTAATTCGGACAGGCACATCGTTTCTGTTCCTTTTCAATTGTCTAATAACGAATATGCTTTAAGAATTTACCGTAATTTCGGCAGCAATGAGGCCGCGTTTTATTACTTTCAGGGTTTCGATAAAAGCCCGCGTAGCTACAAAGACGAATCAGCCCGGCAGCTTTTTTACGAACGGTTGGATGTTTATGGAGCAAGTATCCGTGGGCCTATTGCCTCAGGGATAGGAAACGCCGAGGTGGGTTATGTTTATTCCCGCGAGGATTCTGACGGCAACAACAGGTTAGTGGCAAATTCTATGTTCAAAGCTATGGCAGGATATACAAAAGATTTAGGTAATGATTTCAGTGTGGGTGTTCAATATTTTATTGAAGAGATATTGGATTACGATAATTATGAAGATAATTTGCTTGCAGCTGATTATCGTTTTGATGAATTCAGGCATCTTTTAACAAATCGAATTACAAAGCTTTTTAAGAATCAAACAGTGCAGCTATCCCTTTTTACTTTTTTTTCTCCATCTGATAAAGATGGGTATGCGCGGCCTTCTATAAGTTATGATATCAGTGATCAGTGGAAAGTTACATTTGGGGCTAATTTACCGTGGGGCGAGGATGACATAACTGAATTCGGGCAGATGGAAAAGAATAAAAACGTTTTTACAAGGGTAAGATACAATTTTTAGAGAGGAGGGGGAAATGCTAGAACGAATGCTTAGAGGAGTATCGGGTGCGTTTATACTGGTAAGTGTAGTTTTAGCTGTAAAAGTTGATATTAGATGGCTATGGTTTACTGCTTTTGTGGGTCTTAATCTATTTCAGTCAGCTTTTACAAATTGGTGTCTTATGATAAATATTTTAAAGAAGTTGGGAGTTAAAAGTTAAAAACCACAGAGCATAAACACAAAGAATAGAGGAGAAGGCAAATGGCAGAATTAAAAGGAACAAAAACAGAGAAAAATCTTATGGCAGCATTTGCGGGTGAATCACAGGCAAGAAATAAGTATTCTTATTTTGCGAAGGTTGCCAGAAAAGAAGGGTATCATTACATTGGAAAGATTTTTGAAGAAACAGCTGATAATGAAATGCAGCACGCGAAAGACGAATTTAAGGCGTTAAATGGTATTGGTGATACAAAAGCAAACCTGGAAGCTGCGATGGGCGGCGAACATTATGAGACAACACAGATGTATCCGGACTTTGCTAAAGAAGCAAAGGAGGAAGGGTTTGATGAAATTGCGGTGTTGTTTGAACAGATAGCAAAGGTAGAGAAAGAGCATGAAGAAAGATATAAAAAGTTGCTTAAAATGGTAGAAGACGGAACGGTATACAAAAGAGAAAAACCGATAAAATGGAAATGCAGTAAATGCGGATATATTCACGAAGGCATTGAGCCTCCGGAAATATGTCCTGTGTGTAAGCACCCAAAAGAATTTTATGAGCCGGCGGAATAAAGGCAATGTTGAAAGACGCCGGTGTATGGATAGAGAGATTAACTCGAGAGAAAATAATGTTAAGAAAGATTATCAAGATTGATGAAAATAAGTGTAATGGATGTGGTGCGTGTGTGCCTGATTGTCCGGAAGGAGCGCTGCAGATTATAGACGGTAAAGCAAGGCTTGTTGGAGAATTATTATGTGATGGCTTAGGGGCCTGTATCGGTAATTGCCCTGAGGGCGCGATTGCAATAGAAGAACGTGAAGCAGAAGAATACGACGAGAAGAAAGTCATGGAGAATGTGGTGAAGGCCGGGGAAAATGTTATTACAGCTCATATAAAGCATTTAAAAGATCATGGCCAACGTGAATATCTTGAACAGGCTGTGAATTATTTGAAAGAACACAATATATCAATACCAGCATCAGAGGAGAAGACGGAAGAGCCTTTGCCCTGTGGTTGTCCGGGTACGATGATGAAGGATTTCCGTAGTGATAAAACTGAAGAGATTCAGGAGCAGCCGTCGGGGACTATTAAATCTGAACTGCGCCAGTGGCCCACACAGTTACATCTTGTAAGCCCGGGTGCGCCTTATTTCCAGGATTGTGAGTTGCTTGTTGCCGGGGATTGTGTTCCGTTTACTTACGCGGATTTCCATAGGCGATTTTTAAAAGGGAAAATATTAATAATGTTTTGCCCGAAACTTGATGCGGCTATGGATATGTACTTGGAAAAACTCACAGCTATTATTCAGGATAATAATATTAAGTCAATAACAGTAGTGAAAATGGAAGTTCCATGTTGCGGCGGAGCCTTAAAACTGACTGAAGAGGCGCTTAAAAAGTCCGGAAAGAATATAGTTGTTAAAGAATATACGATTTCTATCAAAGGAGAAATTAAATGAAAATAGGCGTGGTTATATCAAGTAATGATGCGGAAACATGTTGGAATGTGATCCGCTACGCGAATTTCGCGCTTGGGCAGGAGGATGAAGTAAAAATCTTTTTTATGGGTAAGGGTGTTGAATATCAGAAAATCAGCACGGATAAATTTAATACCGTAGAACAGGCAGAAAAGTTTATGCAATCCGGCGGGAAGATTTATGCCTGTGGCACCTGTATCACATCCCGGGAGCAGGAAGGGTCAAAGATGTGCCCGATTTCAACTATGAAAGACATGTATGATATCATTAAAGAAAGCGATAAAGTTGTAACGTTTTAAGGATACGGTAAAAGTAAAATTAAAAGGAGGTGTGTCATGACACAATTAAGAGAATTATATCGCTGTGAAGTTTGCGGTAATGTTGTTGAAGTTGTAAATGAGGGGCAACCTTCGCTGGTATGTTGTAATCAGCCAATGGTAAAGCTTGAGCCAAAAACAGAAGATGCGGGAGGAGAAAAACACGTTCCGGTCGTCGAAGAAGCAGACTGTTGTATTAAAGTAAAGGTGGGAAGCGTTGAGCACCCGATGGAAGAAAAGCATTATATCAAGTGCATCGAAGTTTTGACGCAGGATAAAGTTATGAGGGCGGAATTAAGCCCGGGACAGAAGCCGGAAGCAGAATTTTGCGTAAAAAAATCAGATGTAATAGAGGTTAGGGAATTTTGCACAATACATGGGCTATGGAAAAGTTAATATGCCGCAAGAACTTTTCCCGGAATATAAAAAGAAAAAGACAGATATAAAAAAGAGATTGGATGAGTTTAGGGCTGTTTGGGAGAAATCAGATAAAGTAATTTTTAGTGAACTTTGTTTTTGTATATGTACGCCACAGTCAAAGGCGGTTTATTGCGATAAGGCAATTTCTGATTTAACAAAAAAAGGTATTCTCTACAAAGGGAATATTGCGCAGATAAGGGATGGTTTGAAGGGTGTCCGGTTTCCGAATAATAAGGCTCGGTATATTGTTGAGGCCCACAAATCTTTTTGTATAAAAGGTTCACTAAAAATAAAAGACAAGATAAATATAAACAATATTTCTGAAACTCGTGATTGGTTTGTTCGTAATGTGAAAGGTTTGGGTTTTAAAGAAGCCAGCCATTTCTTGAGAAATATAGGTTTCGGCCGCGATTTCGCTATACTTGACGTGCATATTTTGAGAAACATGGTGCGGTATGGTATTGTTCCGCAATGTCCAAAGAATATAACCGGTACACAATATTTATTTCTGGAAAATGAGCTTAAGAAGTTTTCAGGGAAGATAGGCATCCCGATGGATGAGCTTGACCTTTTGTTCTGGTCATCAGAAACAGGTGAGATATTTAAATGAAATTAATCACAAGAGATACAGATTATGCTATTAGAGCGCTTATGTATATTGCAAGTGCCGGAGATGGTGTTGTTAGTGTTGCTGAGATAGAAAAGAAGCTTGGTTTGCCTCGTCCGTTTTTGAGAAAGATATTGCAGGTTCTGCAAAAACAAGGAGTGCTTAGGTCAATAAAGGGGAATAGAGGAGGATTCTTGCTTGCTGTTCCCGCGAAGAAAATAATCCTTGCCGATTTAATAGAAATATTTCAAGGCAAGATTACTTTTACGGAATGTTTTTTAAAGAAAAAGGAATGCCCGGACACAAGGAAGTGTTCTGTCCGAAAAAAGATTAAAAATATAGAAAAAACAGTTGTATCAGAATTGAAACAGATAACAATAGCTTCTTTGTTGGAGTGTGAATAGGAAAAGACAGGTCCAGTGTCCCTTGTCTTTCTGTGCTATCTCTAATTTTTTTTACAGTATAGGAAAGTATAAAACAGACAAACATACGTTCCTACACGTCAGCTAAAGAAGACGTGAGCTTGCAAAATTAAAAGGCGAACTTTCTTGTAGTATCGGAATTTTGAATGTGGTTTCTTAAAACTTTGACTTGATCATGCTAATCGCAATGCCGGTAAAAATCAGAGGCGTACTCCAGGCAGCAAGTATCGGCGGGAAAAATGCGCCTTTCCCTAACGCTAACCCGACCGCGTTACACACGTAGTAAAGAAATCCAATTGTAATTGCAAGCCCCAGGGAAACAAAAGTCTGAGCCCGACGCCGGCCTGTCATTAACGCAAGCGGCAGCCCCACCAGAACAATCACAATAATCCCAAATGGAAACGCGATTTTCTGGTGGAAATCCACGCGCAAATTATTGAGCGCGCGCTTTGCCCCGCTGCTGGCAAACCGCGTGATGTAACTTCTTAGCTGGGAGATGTTCATTGAAGAAACATTTAATCGTTGTTTAAGAAAATCAGTTGGGGTTTCTTTGATGTCCAGGAGTTTTTCCTGGTACACCTTGATTTTTGTTTTTTCACCCGCTGATTTAGGGAAGGTTGTAATGTGGCACCTGAAAAATTTCCACGCTAACCCGGTCCACTTGCCGTTAAGGGCAACGATTTTTTCTTTGATATTCTGCTGACCGTCGTATCCGATGATGGTGATATTTTCAATCTCGTAGGTGTTGGGATCAAAAGAATCAATAAAATAAAGCCGGTTCTTAAGCCCATAAAAGGTGAGGCCTTTGATTTTGGCCTTTTGCCTGGCACGGTCAATTTCCAGTATCATATTTTCATTCTCAATAGCCCTTTTTTTCTCTTCAAAAGACGGAATGTATTGTTCGTTGACCATAAAAACAAGCGCGGCCACGATACAGCTAAACCAAAGAGCGGGTTTTGCAATTTTCCAGAAACTTAACCCGCTGGCACGTAAAACAATGATTTCGTTATGCGCGTTAAGGTCTGTAAACGCAAATAAGACGGCTATTAAACAGGCTAAAGAAGATGTCTGGATAATGATCGTCGGAAGGTAAGCCAGATAATATTGAAAAAGGATTGCCATCGGAGTTTTACGGTCAATGAATTCATCCAAATTAGACGCCGAGTCTATTAAAAGAAAGAGAAGGCAGAAAATCATTATCGAAAAAAAGAAGACAATGAGGATGGATTTTGTAATGTAACGGTCGAGAATGCGCATAGTAAAATTTTAAAGCCCGAAGAACAAGTTTTGTTTTTTGCCTGGAACTTTTAATCTTGTGTTTTTTTAAATTCTATTTAATCGATAATTTAAAATCAACGCGGTGAACCCGCCAAGCACATCGGGCCCCCACATAATAATGTTTGGGGCTGCAATTTGTTCAATGCTTAACGCTTCACATCCTAACGAGAGAAGATAATACGCGCTGGCAAATAAAATAGTAATAATCCAATTAGCTGTTTTCGCGCGTCTATTTGTGATTACAGCTAAAGGGAAACCTAATAAGATAAAAATAAGCGGCGAAAATGACCAGGCAATTTTTCTGTAATATTCTGTTTCAATACGGGAAGAGTCTACCATCAGCATGCCGAGCCGGTTCATTTCGTTTTTCAGCTCTTTTAAACTCATTCCTTTAGGTTTCTTTTTGACCTTCTGTGCGTGCTTGGATGTATCCAGCGTAATAAATAAGTTTTTGAAATTGAGTTTATAAAAATTATTCGGATTCTTTAAGTCTGCTTCGTCCGAAGTCCCGTCAATGAGTTTAAGCAGGATTTGTTTTTTTTCCGGGATCTGAATAAATTCACCTTTTTTGGAGATGATCGTGCGCGTTGGCTTTCCATCTGGTTGCGGCAGCCAAATCGTAACATTTTGCATCTTTGTGCCGTTAATTTTATGGATAAAGATAACTTTACCATCAAAAGAGTTAATAAAAACACCAGGTTCTAAAAGGGCGGTCGGATTGCTTCCGCCGAGGATTTTGAACATTTTTTTCTGTTCGTGATGGGTGTAAGGGATGACACGGTCGTTTAAGATAAAGGAAATCAAACTAAAAATTATGCCAATAACAAATAAAGGCACCAGAAGGCGTTTGAGATAAATGCCGCTGGCGCGGATTGCGATAATTTCGTTATCATTTGATAAACGACTAAAGGCCATGATAATACTGGCTAAACAGGCAAATGGCATTGTATAGCCCAGAAGCGTAGGGATGTAGAGAAGAAAAATTTTTCCTACGACTGCCAGGCTGACTCCTTTGTTGATAACCATGTGGGTTAGCTGAACAAGGTTGCCAAGAAGAAATACGCAAGTTAAAACGCCTAACGCGAGGAAAAATGGGAGAATACATTCAAATAGGATGTAGGAACGTAAAGTTTTCATTAATCTGTTTTCATCGTAATCGCCGGTGTTAAAACACACACTTTTTGTGCGCCGGCGCCCTTTAGCACCCGGGCGATTTCGGAGGTTGTGGCTCCGGTTGTCATCAAATCGTCAATAATAAGAATATTCTTGTCGACAAATTCACAAGAAGATTTTATTTTAAAGGCGCCTTGTATATTTGTCCAGCGTTCTTTTTTGCTGATTTTGGCCTGGTTTTTGGTGTAGTGGCCGCGTATGAGATTGTTTGAGGAAATAGGGATGCCCAAATGTGCAGAAATAAGATCAGCAAGTAAAAGGGATTGGTTGAATCCCCTTTTGTAGAGTCGCCAGGGATGCAGAGGCACTGGGACAATAAGGTCAAAATCTTTAAGGTCAAAATGGTAATCGTTTAAGAAGTTAATCATGAGCTTTGTAAATGTGTGGCGCAGAGCGGTTTTCCGTCCGTATTTGAAAAGGTGAATAATATTCTGCATCGTGGGATTGTAAAGGCATGCGCTAAGTGAATAGTCAAAGTAGTAATCTGTGCGTTGACAATATTTACATAAAGCACGGGACGGGTCTTGTAATGGCCTGGAGCATTGGGCGCAAAAAGGAGGCCTGTTCTTGGGGATAGAGTTGTGACAGCCAAGGCATAATTGATCCGGGTTTTGTGTCTGAAAAGGGGATGGAATCGGGGTGCGACATAAAATACAAACCGGGGGATAAATAAGATCAATCAAGCCGTGTATTAAACGCTTGATCATGTGAGTATCTTATCAAGAAAAAAGTTAATGTCAAGGTTGCTAAACCATGCTAAACTTTACGCTAAACAACGCGAAATGTTAATCGAAAGGATGCACTATGAGTTGTAATTGTTGTCACGAAGACCGAGACCAATTGTTTCAAATCTTAAAGGAGAAAGCTTTTTTTAAAGAGAAGATTATTCTTTCTTCAGGTAAGGAAAGTGACTATTACATTGACGCGCGACGGATTACGTTAAGTTCAGATGGGGCGTATTTTTGCGCGAAGATTATTTTGGATATGGTTAAGGACGAAACATATGACGCGATTGGTGGGCCGACACTTGGCGCGGATCCATTTTTAGGAGCGTTAAATGTATTAAGCCATCAGGCGGGCCAACCGCTTAAAACTTTTATTATCCGTAAAGCACCGAAGGCGCATGGTAAACAGCAGCAAATTGAAGGCCCGCTTTTGCCGGACAATGCTGAGGTTGTCCTGGTCGATGATGTGGCTACAACAGGTAAGGCTTTTGTTGAGTCGATTGATGTTTTGGCGAAAGCAGGGATGCGCGCGAAAAAAGCGATCTGTATTGTCGACCGGGGAGAAGGAGCCAAAGAAGCAGTCGTAGCCAAAGGTGTTGAGCTCGTCTCAATTTTTACCGCAGAAGACTTTTTAAACAATTAATTCGCGTAGTTTCGCGTAAAGTTTAGCGTGGTTTAGCGATTTTCTATTATGAAAAACATCATTCTCGCTTCAGCATCAGCACAACGTAAAAAACTTTTTGATCTTGCCGGTATTAAATTTACTGTGAAGCCAAGTAAGGCCAAAGAGGTGCAGAAAATTACGAGTACATGCTCGGCACTCGTTAAACATAATGCGTTGCTTAAAGCACATGACGTTGCTGCGCGTCTTAAAGAAGGGATTGTCGTCGGGGCAGATACCATTGTTTATGCCGGAGGCGGCAAGATTATTGGCAAACCAAAAGACTTGAAAGACGCCAAACGGATTTTGAAAATCCTTTTTTCTCGTCCACAATGGGTTTACACAGGAGTTGCGGTTGTAGATGCGGCAACAAAGGATGAGTTGGTTGATTATGAAAAGACAAAAGTGTTTATGCATAAGTTGTCGGATAAAGAAATTGACCGGTACCATCGCGTGACCTCTCCGTTAGATAAGGCTGGTGGTTTTGATATTGAAGGGCGAGGCGGACTTTTTATTAATCGCATTGAAGGGTGTTATTCGAATGTGATTGGTTTGCCGATGGCAAAGTTAAGGGTGATGCTGGGGGACTTTGGGGTTGAAATTTTGTAAAACACAGATGAGCGCTGATAAAAAGCGCGGATGAGCGCAGATGGAAAACGCAGATGAGCACAGATAAAAACACCAGATGCCATATCTTTTTTTTATTTCTTCTTTTTTTTCTCGCCGGATGTGCGACTGAGTTTAACCTGGCTACCGGGCGTGAAGAAACTCTGTTTTACGGCACGGAAAAGGAAGTGAGAATCGGCGATTCTGTTGCTAAACAAGTCGAAGAAAAGTATAAAATCAGTACAGACATTGATATCAACGAACGGGTAGAAAAGATTTTAAGCCGTATTGTTGCTGTGTGTGACCGAAAAAATATTGTTTATTTGATCAAGGTTATTGATGAGGATAAGGTCAACGCCGTGAGTTTGCCTGGAGGATACATTTATATTTTTAAAGGATTGATTGATCGCGTAGAGAACGATGAGCAGTTGGCCGGCGTTATTGCTCACGAGGTCGCTCATATTACCGCGCGGCATGGGATCAAAAAAATGCAAAGCGTTTATGGCTATTCGCTGATGCAAGCAGCTGCTGTTGCTTCCGGGGAAGGGGAGGTAGTCAAAGGTGTCAGTGCTGCTTTTTCAACGCTGTTCTTTTCGTATTCCCGTCAAGATGAGTTTCAGGCGGATAAATTAGCTGTGAAGTATCTTCAAAAAGCAGGGTATGATCCGAAAGAGATAATCGGGATGCTTAACGTTCTTAAGGCGGAACAAGAAAAAGCGCCGTTACGGCAGCTTGGATACTTTCGTACGCACCCGCATATTGAAGAGCGTAAAGCAATTGTGAACCAGGAAATTACAGGCGAACTGGAATTTAAGGATTATTTGAATTTAACGGGGCAGGACCTGTAGAAACGCAGATGAGCACAGATAAAATGCCAGATACCAAATACCAGATTCTTCTTTTTCTTTCAATTTTTCTCCTTGGTTGCACAGGTTCCCGGCCTGTCACCCAGGTTTGTTTTAAAGGTCAGTGTATTGAAGTGGAATTAGCTCAGACGCAGGAAGAACGAGCGCGAGGTTTGCAGAATCGCGAATATTTGGACACGGAACGTGGCATGTTGTTCCTTTTTTCAGATAGCCGAAAACATTCGTTTTGGATGAAAGAAACTTTGATCCCGCTAGATATTATTTGGCTGGATTATGCTCGCCGGATTATTCATATCGAAGCAAATGTCCCCCCTTGCCAGAAGGATCCTTGTCCAAGTTATGTTCCAAGTCAAGACGCGATGTACGTTTTAGAGCTGAATGCCGGAAAAAGTAAGGAATTCGGGCTTGAGGCAGGGGATGTTGTTGAATTTCATCTTGATACCAGTGCTCAAAGATTGATTGAGAGTTGACACGAAGGTCTAAGTCGTTTATCTTCAATATCTTACGGCTCTGCCTTGTTTTTCCTCTAGTAATATGTTATATTTTTCCCTAAGTAATTAAAAGGTATTTACTTGTTGTTTTCCGACGTTTTGTCTTCCAAAGTAGTGTCACGAACCAAGTATATTTTTTAAGGCGGTTGTCATTTAATGCTTTTGAATGGCTTGCGCTGTTTGTGCAAAAAATCAGGAGAGAATATGATCCATACCATCCAAAAAAAGCAAGGCCGGTTGTATTGCCGGGTGTTTTCTGCGTTTGTTGCGTTTACGTTTATTTTTAGTTTAGTCATGCCGCCTGCAGTACTTTACGCGAGCGAGGGGACCCAAACAATTTTTAACCTCCCCATTCCAGGTGAGATGGTGCATGTCAGTGAAGGGTACGCGCCTGCTATCATCAAGGGGCTGACTATTCATCCTGAAAATCCGCTTGAGTTTGACTTTATTGTTGATACCGGCGACTCAAAACTTACCGGCCATGATTTGGAAAAAGAATCACAAAAGCTGATTAAATATTTTATGGCGTCCTTAACAGTTCCGGAAAAGGATTTGTGGGTTAATTTATCTCCGTATGAAGAAGGCCGTATTGTCCCTGAAGCGTTTGGTGTTACTGAGATGGGACGAGACCTTTTAGCGCAGGATTACATTTTAAAGCAGCTGACCGCCTCTTTGATTTATCCGGAAAATGATTTGGGTAAAGAGTTTTGGCATCGTGTGCATAAAAGAGCTAAGGCAGAGTTTGGGACGAGTGAAATCCCGATGAACACTTTTAATAAGGTTTGGATTGTGCCTGAAAATGCGCTTGTTTATGAAAAGGATAGCAGCGCGTTTGTTGTTGATCGTCATTTGAAGGTGATGCTTGAGCAGGATTACTTGGTAGAACAGAAGACAGAAAACAGAGGACAGAAAACAGAAAAAAAATCAAAAAATCTGTCTTCTGTCAACAGTTCCCTGTCTTCTGAACTCATTAAAGAAATTATCATCCCTGAAATTGAACGGGAAGTCAACGAAGGCAAAAATTTCGCGAATTTAAGACAGATTTATAACTCGATGATTTTGGCGATTTGGTACAAACAGAATTTGAAGCAAAGTTTGTTAGGCCAGGTGTACGCGGATAAAAATAAGGTTAAGGGTGTGGATGTTGAGGATAAGCAGGTTAAACAGAAGATTTATGACCAGTACGTCAAAGCGTTTAATCAGGGAGTTTACAATTACATTAAAGAAGACTACGACACACAAAAGCAGGAAATTATCCCGAGAAAATATTTCTCCGGCGGAGTTATCGCTCCTGAAGAAGTTAAGGCTGTGAAAGATGAAAACCTGGCCTCTTCGCCGTTATCGGTTCAACAACGGGTTGCGAAAGGAATACAGCCAGAGAGTGAGGAGTCAGATATTTTCAGCATTAACGCGGCGTTAACAGAGCTGGGTGTCAACTCTTCTCCTGTAGAAGAATTGACAAAGATGGCAGAAGAACTCACCGCCGCCCGCAACACCTCCTCGCCGGTGCTTGATTTTAAAGAGATTTATGAACAGATGGAGAGGAAAGAAAAGAATTTGGATAACTTAAAGAGTAGGAAAGAATTGTTGAAGGTTCGCGTTGAGTCAGAATTGATACATGAGCAAATTCTTGACCATGCGGCGGAGTCCGGTTTTTCTTATGACGAATCGGCAAATAGCACAAAGCTTCTTATTCTGAGCTTGCAAGCAAAAGTGGATGAATTGTTAAAGAAATCTTTAGATGCAAAAGACGTGCGGGAAGATAGCCTTGTACACTTTTTGGGGAAAGGTTCTCTGGTGGACTCACATACTACTGCCCAAACGAAAGCCTATGTTACAAAGTATGCGAAGGCGAAATTTATGGTTGCGGTAGACTCGTGGGGAGATGGAGGCATAAGAGTATTTTTGGATAGTGCTGATGGGCGTCATTCTTGGGGTTTAGAGAGATGGGGAGATTGGTCTGCTGTGTCTACTGAACAGTTTCTCAAAGAACTTAATATGGAGGCCTCTTTAAAGGGAGAAGATATTGTTGCTTTGTTAACGGAGGAAGAGAACGTCTCCTCCTCGCCGGTAAGCGATGGGAAGGGAAGAAAGATTGAACAGATAAAGAGTGCGATGGTAAGCCTGAGGGGTAAAATTCGTGTGGGACAAACAGAAATAGAGAGACTGGAAGGGCTTCTTCAAAATAATGAAGAAAGAGCAGGTTTGCCTGAAATAAGGCAAGAACTGAACAACTTAAAGGCAGAGTTGCAATCAACGGAAAGTGACTTGATGAAAGAGGCAATAATATCTGCCTCCTCGTCACCAATAGATAATCGAAGGATAACTATTGATGGCACGGGCTTTTTGCCTGGAGAGGCGATGGGTGCTTTGGATAAAATAAGAGAGGAGCTGGATGAGCGAACAGGTTTAGTTGAGGTTAAAGGTTCAGGATTGGGCATTAAGAAGTTTCTTCGTTTTGGGTCGTATGACCGTCGTGAAAAGGATTCTCTTGAGCTGCCGGGGATGAAAGCTTTTGTATCAGAAATAAGCAAACATTTGAATTTGGATGTTTATGACGGGCCTATGCCAGGCGCTATTAACAAAAACATATTAGCAGTGCGGTATAAATGGGTTGGAAATAGTGATGCAGGTTTAAATGAGTTAAGGAAGAAGATAAATAGTCTGTTAGATGAAAAAGAAAAAGAGATTGTGATCTCTATGATCGGTGAGGCAGGTTATTATTTTGTTGGCGCGTCGACGGAAGATTTGCATAAAGGCAGCACAATGGTTAGCGCTGCCCGAAAGGCTTTAGGTGTCAGTTACATCCCGCACAGAGAATGGATGGCGCTGAGGTATTTTAAGGAATTACATGCAAAGATATTAAAGGCTATTGTAGATGGAACCAGCCTTGATAAACAGGATGTAGCCGGGATATTGAAATTATTGGGTACTCCCGGAGAAGAGTTTATCAGGCACTTAAGAGAACAAATAGATACTGACGTGGAAGATGTGGATGTTTTTAAAATGATGGTTGAGGCAGGGCTTACACATGATGAACATAAAAAATTTGTTAGTGAACTTCACAGGAGGCCAAGGGAGTCAGAAGGGGAGCAAAGAAAGTCAGAAGAAGAAATACTCAAAGAGATTGCTGCTGCCAGGATGCTCTCTTCGTCTTCACCGGTTGATGGTGCGCGCAATGCCAAGCTTGCCAGCAACCAGACCCCAGACGTCGTCGGTGGTATTAATTTAGACCCCGCGTTTTTGGATTTGCAAATTAAACGTGATGGCAAAGGTGTACCATTGCCGGTACTGCAACAGCCGATACAGAATATGCAGATTGAAGGATTTT
Organism: Candidatus Omnitrophota bacterium; assembly: GCA_023143685.1. Lineage (GTDB taxonomy): Bacteria > Omnitrophota > Gorgyraeia > Zapsychrales > JANLHA01 > JAGLHE01. Next base: position 5,867 of record JAGLHE010000072.1, on the reverse strand, counting down.
TGCCGATTATTATTAATGTAACTCCAATCCCGAGTTTGCCGATGTTGTTAGGCATGGGTGATGAAGAGGCGCCGGAAGAATTGAGTTTTAATAAAGGGATGGAGCCGGTTGATTTGAGAGCGCAATTGAGAGATAAGGACTGGTAGCGTGCTACGTTCAGCGGGCAGGAGGGACGGTTTTTTTGTAGGACGCAAGTTGTTTGTTTGCAACACCTTGCGTCTCCGACTTGTTTTTTTAGCGCTTGTATGGTATATTTTATGTACGTAGGTATTTCTATCTACGGTTTACCTTACCACGCAGGATCAGTCGAAGTACATTGCTTAAAAAATTTTAAGCTGTTTTTGAATACATTGTAATACATAAGGACACAAGGACGAAACTTTACACAACTTAAACGGAGGAAGTTTATGGTCCACTATCTTGAACAACGAAAAAGCCGGTTGCCTTACAGAATTTTATCCGGGTTTGTCGCGTTTACTTTTATGTTTAGTATGGTAACGCCTCCCACCCCGCTTTACGCACAAAATACATCCCAAACAATTTTGAATTTACCGCCCCCAGGGGAGATGGTGCGTCTAAGTGATGGTTACGCTCCGGCTGTGATTAAGGCATTGACCATTAATCCGCAGAACCCTTTGCAATTTGATTTTATTGTAGATACAGGGGATTCAAAGTTGAAGGGTGAGGCGCTTAAAGATGAATCCAATAAACTGATTAAATATTTCTTAGCTTCACTCACGGTTCCGGATGAAGACATGTGGGTCAACCTTTCTCCGTACGAAAAGGGACGTATTATTCCGGAAGGTTTTAGCGTTACTGAAATGGGGCGCGACCTGCTTGCTCAGGATTACATATTGAAGCAGATGATGGCTTCTCTAATTTATCCGGAAGATGATTTAGGAAAAGAGTTTTGGGCGCGTGTTTACAAGAAGGCGCAGGAGCAGTTCGGCACAACCAATATTCCTGTTAATACCTTTAATAAGGTCTGGATCGTTCCGGAGAACGCGCTTGTTTACGAATATGAAGGCAGCGCGTATGTTGTGGATAGCCATTTAAAGGTCATGTTGGAAGAAGATTATTTGGCGTTGCAGAGTAATTTAGGGAATAAAGAGTTTAGTTTAGATAAGGTGAATAAAGATGATGCTGAGGCGTTAAGCGGGGTTTCGTCAGCGGTTATCCGTGAAGTCTTGATCCCTGAGATTGAAAAAGAGGTTAATACAGGAACACATTTCGCGAATTTAAGGCAGATTTACAACTCGATGGTTTTGGCAACCTGGTACAAACAGAATTTAAAGGAAACTTTATTAGGCCAGGTGTATGTGGATAAGACGAAAGTTAAGGGTGTGGATGTTGAAGACAAGCAGGTTAAACAAAAAATTTATGACCAGTATGTTGAGGCGTTTAATAAGGGTGTGTACAATTACATTAAGGAAGACTACGATCCTGTGGCAAAGCATGTTGTTCCGCGCAAATATTTTTCAGGCGGGTTTGAAAGGGATGGGGCAGAGGTTAAGACGGTGCGAGGCCGAAGCGGATTTGGTTCTTCTCCTGTAAGTGTTCAGCAAAGAATCCGACGCGGGATGGAGAAAAACAGTATTGATTCAAGGTATGTTGTCGCGGAGGCGAACCTGATTGAAAATACGAGTGATAAGCAGCTGTCCGCCGCGAAGGTGGAGACATCTTCCCCTGTTGCAACTTTTGTTGAATTAGCGAGTAAGCATGAAGATTTAAACGCGGTTGGTAAAAGTGTTTACCAAGAGATGGAGGCGTTTTTAAGTACAAATGTTAAGGGAAGGCAAATTGTTAAAGATCTGCAAACGAAACTTGGGCAAGATGAATCGAGTATTAATGAAGCCGTTACGATGTCTTTTTTGCGTTCTTTTACTCCGGAGAGTTTTCGGCAAATCCAAATGGGAAGAAATGTTTTGAATGAAAAAAGTGTAAAACAAGATTTCTTGCCTTTGCTTGGGCTCGCGCAGAAGGATTTTATTCTGGTATCTGTAGCTGGAGATGTGTCTTCTGTGTCTGAGAGTCTGAGCAGAGTTCTTTTAGCAGGTGTGAGCCAGGAAACTTTTGTTGACTTGACGGTTGCGATTGCAAATGATACCAGAGATTTTAAAGATTTCAATGAACAAATTTCAGAGTTGCAGAACTTTGTTTACACTGCCCCGGCTGTTTCCTCCCCGGTCGGAAGAGCAACGCAGAACGGACTGAATTTAGCTGGCCGGACATTTCGTGATTTGATCCAGGAAAATGTTAAAGGCCGGGAGTCTATTGGCGCGGCGTTAGTACATTTAAATGAGATGGCTGCCAAAATAGGCCATGATGTTAGCGGGAGAGCTTTTGAAATCTTTGTGCAATTCACAAAGGAGGAAGACACAACCTTTGACATGTTAGCAAAAGAGAGAGGGTGGGCGAATGCTGCAGACGGGTTAGCCAGAATCGCTTTCGCAACACTTAATTCAAATGATACACATTATTTTAATTCGTTGGTTCAAAAAGAAATTTCTTCCCTGGAAGCTTTAGCCAGAGTCGGCCAGTCGCATCAGCTAGCCGCATCTTCCCCGATTAAGTTGACGAAAGAGGTGCTTCGTTCTAGAGAATATCTTGAAAAACAATTAGAAGATTTAGGGTATACTCCCGAACAGACAGGTTATGTCCTCCCTCTTGTTTTTCAGTTGGGACAAGAGAATCCTGTTCTAAGTATTGAGAAAGATATCACCCCTGCGGATGCTTTTGAATATGAAGATATGAAGAAAATATTTAATATAATTGATGTGGAGAAAGAGGTTTTAAATCGAACAGATTACATTGCAGCAGCCAGACAGGTGGATCTTACGATTTCTCATTTTAATGCTGGTTTTGGAGAAAGTGTAATAAGAAATCAGTATTTACAACATATCACAGGAAGGCAAGCTTTAGCTGCAAAATCACAGGATCTGTTTCACTGGGTAGAAGTCGAAGGTCGAGATGAGAAGAATAGCCCCAAAATAATGGGAGAAACTGTTGCTGTTTTAGAGTTAAAGTATTTAAGTGAACTCAATCAATCTTTATCTTATGGAAGTGTCAAGATCGAAGAGTTAGTTAATGAAGATAGCAAGAGATCACTTGAGAATTTTTATAACACAACTTATTTTTGGGACAGGGTGAATGATTCCAAATCGGAAGAGGATAAACGAACATGGGAAGAAGCCATTAAGGGTAGAAAAAGAATCAAAGTTGTTGAGCCTATGGTGTTGCTTCCTTATCCTGTTGTTAATCCTGATATCGGAGAATTTTATACTGATGGATGGACAGCTAATGGAAGTCATGGTGCCGTTGTCTCCATAAAGTTGCAGAGTTTGGTTGAAAAGCAATTGCCCGAGGAGGGAACAAGTATTAATGTCTTTTTGAATGCTGATGGAGTCAATAATCAAGTCCCCCGAGAGATTGTAGGAAAAATGATGCTTGATAAACTTCCAATAGGGGTTATTACTGCAACACGTATAGGGAAAGTTGGCGATATCGGAGATGAAAAAGTGGGGGCCCCGCATGTACAGAAAGAGGGGGATTCTGTTGTATTTGTTAATATTGAATTAGGGCAAGCACAGGTTAGTGGCCAGCGAGAACTGTTCTTGTCTTTGGGTCGAAGAGGAAAAGGAATTCAACCGATTAATACTAATACAATTCTTATTAATGAAACTATTTTAAAGCCTTTGCTTCAAAAGATTGTTAACAAAATAGGTGTGGAGCAGTTTTTAAAGATTGTCTCCCCTGATGTTATTCCTAAAGAAAGATATGATGAGCAGTCTGGAAGAGAGGGTATTTCTGTTGAAGGGGCTGCTTATTCTGTTGTCATGAACATAGATAAGGCTTTAAAGACTATGGATGAGTTGAAGGATGTTAGGGATGAGTTCCGTAAAGAGACAGGTCACGATGGATTGCTTTTTCATTTTAATTTTAGTCCGGAGATACGTTCTAAGGCGTTTACGCCTAATAAATTTACCTTGCATCAATGGACTTTTATGCAGCAGAAAAAATGGGGGGTTAATATTTTTGAAGGTGTGTTAACAGATGCAACTCCAGGAAGTTTTGTCGACGGGGAAGTTAATGTGCAATATGATATGTGGGATTTGTTGGTAAACTTGGGATTTGATGCAGACATAAATGGGAATGTAGAGTTTTTTATCCCAGAGGGATTACCTCGGCTGACAGATCACCGCAATGTTAGAATAGGGGATCAGTCTTTAGGAGAAATGCAAAAGCTTCTCCCCGGTCCATATTATAGAGGAAAAGTTCAGATTATTGATAAGTCGGGAGGCCTTTTTGATTTGTTTAAATTTAATGAAAACTATTTTAAAGAGCATAATAAGTATTTTATCCCTAAAACGGAGGATGGGCAACTGTCGTTGTCAGATGTAAGGATTGTAATTGATGGAAAAGGAAAAGTAACGAAATCAGCGGCAAGCAGTCCTCTTGCATATCGAGAGGAGAAAATAAAGTCCGCTTCTTCACCGGTCAGTTTTGTTTCCATTTCTACGGATGACTTGACGTACCGTGAAGTTGCGATGACAGGCGGGTTGTTTTTCAGAAGTGAATATCGTGACGATGAGCGAGGCCGTCTTCCGGAAGAAGAGCATTTTACAACACGACATGTTCTTAAGGGCCTGGCAGAAGGCGAGAAAGTGTGGATTGATTCGGATAATCGTATCAGTTTTCCTTCGGAGGATGTTTTAAGGGAGCTCGAGGAGATTGCCCCCGGGGTGTCAGAGGTCTTAAACAGGCTGGATTTTCACGCGAGTGAAGTCGGATCAAGCCCGGTTGTGCGAACACGTATTTTAGGGCAAAAGCGGATTTTTAGTTATTACAACGTGGCGACAGGAATGACCTTGCACGAACAGCTTCCCATCAGAGGAACAAAAGCTGATTGGACGCTTAGGGAAGCAGGAGACCGAACAGACGACAATCCACGCGACATTGCAAAGCGTCAGGCAAAGCAGGCAGCGACTGAAAAGCACCAACCAATGCTGATCCCTGAGGAACTTGCTGTGCTGTCTTCCTCTCCGGTTGCAGAATTACAGCGTCAGGAACAGTTGTTAGTAATGTTAGATAGTGTTTTAAGGGAAACCCCAAGTTATGATAATGTGGCAGATATGACCTCGTTAGCCGCGCAACATCGAGTTATTCAATATGATGGAGGTATCGATAAGGGTGGGCAGGGAATCACGGTTGTTCAGCAGAATGGGCAGTCGACAATTATCTTTATTGATAATACGAAGGGAGATTACTTGTCACATTCAGAAACAAGAGGTAATGATTGGCGCGGATTTGAGGCAGAAACGCTTATTAGGGAATTGCGGGCGGGTTTAAGCTCTTCTCCTATTGAAATATCTGAGTATGATAAATTTGTTAAGGAAGTTGAGGGGAAGGTGGCATCAGAAGAAACTCAAGAGCAGGGGACATTGCTCTCATGGAGACATGACCTCATATTAATGATAAACAAAATGAACAAACCGATGACAAAAATCCGGCCAGAAGTGGCCCCTGTCCTGGATCGCGCACAAAAATTATTATCGCGCGTTGAAGCCAAATTGAATAAAAATTGGGACGCGGATCCATCTTTGTCTCCTCGTGCAGGGGAAGAAGATTGGCGGCTGAAGAAAACCTCTTCCTCACAGGTTGATGTAAAGAACGTTGGTGGTATCAACCTTAATTCAGCGATGTTGAATTTGCAGATTAAACGTGATGGCAATGGTATCCCGTTGCCGTTACCGCAGCAGCCGATTCAGAACATGAACATTGAAGGGTTCTTGCCGGTAATTATTAATGTAACTCCGATCCCGAGTTTGCCAATGATCTTTAGTGAGGTAGATGAGGAAGGACCAGAA
>JAGLHE010000071.1 GCA_023143685.1 Candidatus Omnitrophota bacterium | reverse complement strand
AAATTACATTTTTGACATTGAAGTACTTTTTGGGAACCAAAATTATATTTTACATTTACAAATGGTGTGTTGCAATTGGGGCAGATCTTATTCTTCACAAGGAAATTTATTTTATGCATACGTAAAGTTCTGACTAATCATCTAAGAGACCGGAGCAGCTTGCCAAGTATGATTTTATAAATAAATAATCGCGTTATCGCATGTTTAGTCGTTTGTCTTAGTATGGCCCATATTTTTTTATAATTATTTCTGTCAGGGCTCGAATAATTAAAACAATAAACATGGTGAAAAGATTGTGTTGTTTTTATCATTAACCAGAATTCTTTCCATGTTTCGGTTGGGTAATCAATAATAAAATGTGACCATAACATTGTTTTTGGCGAAATTTCTTTAATATGATTTATGATAGACAGAATGTTTTGGATTTTGTATTTTCGGTTCATTAATTTAATGATTCTGTTTGAACCTGCTTGCACGGGGATGTTAGCATTGCCGATACTGTATTTTTTAAACATTTCGTAATACTTTTCGGTGTGTTTCTCTAGCCATACAGGATTTATATAACAGAGATCTATCTTGGTTTTTGGAAAATCGTTATTGATGGCAGAAACAAGATCAAACAGGTTTAGTCCAATTTCAGACCCGTAGCTTCCACAATCATCAGCAACTAAGTTTACTGTCATCCCTTTTCTATAGCCTTCTCTTATATCGGATAATATGTCCCCCATGGGGCGTGAATTAATGCTACCCCGCGCCTTTTTGATTACACAGTAACTGCAGTCGCTAACACACCCCGAACCGATTTGTACGTAGAGTTTGTTATCAAAGTTCTCTTCATTGCTGATTTCTCCAAGATGTGCGCGATTGACGGATAATTTTTTTTTACATTTGATGATAGCCTGGGTGACGAAAAATAAGATTTTTCCACTAACATCGTGCCAGTAAAATAAATTCCATCTTGTCCAAACAATTTGATTGAAAAGTTTTTTGTCATGGCAGGAATTTTTAAAAGTATTGAAAGATTTCTTAGCTTTAATTAAGGAATCAAATTCGGAAAAGTTGTCAATGAGAAGAATTTTGTTAGAACAGTCTTTTAGGACTTTTTCGTTAATTTTATTAAGACAACCGACACTGATTATTTTTGAAATAACGTTGCATTTTTTAAGGGCTTTTTTTATAATGTTTTCTGTAACCCTTTCGTCTTCTCTTCGAAAGCCGCAAGAGTTAACCACGATCAAGTCAGCCTCTTTTGTTTTCTTTGTTAGTGAATAATTGTTTTCCATGAAATATTTTACAAGGCGAGCGCTAAGCATAGCGTTTGACTTGCATCGACCCTGCGCAGAAATTAACAATATTTTATTGCCCATGTTTTTTTTCATGTGAGAAGCTTTGTTGAAATTTTGAGTAGGCCTATTTTTAAATAGAATTTATTCTAGCAAATTAACACCTGGCGGCGGTGCTGTCAACTCTTGAAGGACTAATAGTTTTGCGAATAATTTTCAAAAGAAATCGTAAAAATGACGCGAATTTATGGTGCAGCCATAGAAAGAAATAAAATTTACTTGGCGATTTTAAAAATAATGTCAATATTCTTTTGAGACTATAGAATCTAAGAAAAGCTAATTTTTGTATGTGTGTTAGTTTGAAACCGGTTGCTGCTTCATAATAAGGTTTTTCAACAAAGAAGTCGTTATGTATTTTATAGTCTACTTTATGTTGTTGGTTCGCAAGTTCAAAAAGTGCTGTCCCTTTAAAGGGAGCAACCGAGAAAAAAGAAGCCATATTTAAGCCGGAATTTATGGCAAAATTTATGGTTTTTTTTATTTCGTCTACTGTTTCTGTCGGGAAACCAATCATTATAAAACCATTTGTAATTATCCCAAGCTTATTGGCATATTTGATGTTTTCGATAATTTTGTCGAGATCCATTTCTTTTTTTATAAGTTTTTGAAGCCTTTTGGATGAAGTTTCGATTGGAAAAGTAATTATATAAGTGCCGGCTTTTTTTAATAAAAAGATATCTTCTTTTGTGAGAATGTCAGCTTTTATTCCATTTGGAAAGGCTATTTTTATCTTTAACCCGCTATCAATAATAAGATTGAGGATATCATGCATTCTTGGCCTATCGACATTGAAAATGTCATCAACAATGTTGAATTCCTTTATGCCGTAGTCATTATATAGCATTTTTATCTCATTGAAGAAATTCTCAGGACTTCTTTTCCTTAATTTTTTTCCAAAAATATCATGGCAATAAATGCATTTATATGGACATGCCCGTGAACTCATCACGTGAGTGCGTTTTTTTTCTGCACGGATATCACCCATAATAAACGGATTATTCCAATAACGGTGTATTTCAAGGATGCTGTAATCCGGCAGTGGTAGCGAATCAAGGTCTTCGATATATTCCTCTCGCCCCGTGGAAATGACGGATGTCCTCTCTTGGTATGCGATTCCCTTAATATCATGGATGCATTCATTTTTTAGATATTTTTTTGTTAAATTAAGCAGGACTTCTTCGCCCTCCCCTATGACGGCGCACTCAATTTTATTTTTTGTCAGAATTTCAGAATAGTTATAAGTCGCATAAGATCCACCTGCGATGATTTTCGCTTCAGGACTATATTTTTTAAGAGTTTTAATATTTTTATCGAAGAAATTATGGTCACAAGCCATAAGGCTTACCCCGATAATGTCGGGCTGATAACTCGTTAATTTGTCAATAAGGACTTGTTTTTTGTTTTTTTCTATTCTTAGATCTAGAAAATTTATATCAACTTGATTTCCTAAATGTTTTTTAAGGTAAGCTGAAAGGCATAAAATGCCTAAGGGAACTTCAATGAGAAGATTCAAGGCATCAAAATGCGGTTTAATGAATAATAATTTGATTTTATTTCTCATCCGTTTAAAAAATTAATATACCTCTGTACTTGATGATAAAATCCTTTTATTGTATTAGTATGAAAATCATAACATAAGAAAATATGTAAGCCAATTAAAAACTTAATTTCGAAGTAGATGTCAAATGCTTTTTCCAGCTTAACACAGAAAGATCTGATGAAACGTTTCAACAAAGATATACTTATATTATCCCTTTATATTGTGTTTTTTTTGATATTGTTTGCTCAGTTTCCATTGAAAGGAGATCTTCCTGGCAACACGGATACTTGGGCCGCGCTAGCTTTCAGCAATAACTATTTTAATATACTGGAATCGTTCTTTACCGGCGAAGACCTTGGCGTTTTTATGTATCCTGTCAAGAATCCTCATATATACGGAGAATCCGCTGTTGGGTCAGCATCTATTTTTCTAATCTGCAAAGGGTTGGGTTTTGATGATATTCTAGCGTCTTATTTTGTGCTTGTGATGATGTTTGCATTAACAGCTTTTGTTTGTTTTTTGTTGACAAAATTGTATGTGAATAATAATTATGCTGCGATATTTTCCGGGTTTTGTTTTACTTGTTCCAATTATACTCTCGGCAATATCGATGATATTTTTATCGTGTTTTTCGGCGTTATTCTTCTATGTTTTTATTTTCTGAAAAAATATTTTATTGAAAGGCGAACGTGTTATTTATATATTGCGGCGGTTATAGGTGGCCTCCAGACCTATTTTTCTGCGTATTTATTTTTGTTCCTTTGTGTTGGCGGTGGAATTTTATTAATATTTAATTGGAAATTATTCTTGGAAAAAGTTTCTACCCTGAAACATCTTGTTTTAGCATTATTTGTTTTCGTAACCATTGCCTTTCCGTTTTTTTATACTTACTTAAGTCATCAAAAAACAACAGATTTTTATGATCCATATAATCCTACGGTGATGGCACAGATGCATAGCTTGAACCCTGCAGATTTTGCCCGCGTCCTCCCCAATAATCTTTTATATCCGCATATACCTAAAACATCGATGAACCTTCGGGGGGATCTTGAAAAATTTATGACATTAGGGGTTTCTTCTCTCCCTACGCCAATTCGTTTGGATGGTATTTCTCTTCATGGAAGGATTCCTATTGATGAGCCCATCTATTATGTGTCGTCTCGGGTAAGCGCCAGTTTAGGGGTTTTTATAGTTCTACTAGCTGTTTTAGGCATCGTCTCAGGGTTTAGAAATAAAAATGAAATCATTATGATAGGGATCGTTGGGCTGTGTTTGTCTTTAGGCCCTGGGATTATCATCTTTGACAGAATTTTTCCAGGCCCGGCATATCCGATATATAAATATTTTTCAGCCTCGGGCTTGTTTCGAATGCCTTTAAGGGCATTTTTTCTTACGTTACTATGTGTCAGTGTTTGTGCGGCGAATGGGTTAATGTATATTATAAGAAAAATGCGGTCCGGATCGTTTAGGCATCCTGCCGTTATTACTTGTCTGGCGATTGCGGTATTTTTTGTTGAGAATATTCCCTTCCCCCTCCCTTCTTTTAAAGCAATGGACTATGCTTATCCGCCATCAGAATATTTAGAATTTTTTAAAAAAGACGATGTGAATGTGGTACTTAATTTGCCTAGTAACCCTGGGATTGCGCTTGCAGGAGATTACAAAGATTTACATTCCTGGGCAAGAGAGTGTATATACATGAACTGGCAGACGTATCACAAGAAGAACATATTGAATGGCCTTAATGGATATTTCCCTCGATCTCGTTTAGAAGTTCAGAAATTAATTCAACAGCTTCCGGAAAAAAATGTTGTAGAGAAATTTGTGCATAAATATGATTTAGATTTTATTATATTTCACAAAAATTTAGTAATATCTGTGGATAAGAACAAGGTGTTGAATAGTTTGAATACCGTAGAGCATACTTTGGTCAAAACACTCGGAAAACTGGCAATCCCGGAAGATGAAATGTTATTGTTAGATAAAATAAGAAAATCAGAAATTTTTCAGATTGAATTAGAGACCGACCGGATGGTTGTTTTTAAACCGGTTTTATAGAGATATGAGCTGCACATTGATCCTGAAGGAGCCTGAATATTTTTTTAGGAGGATACTGTTGAATCACCTCCCTCGCCTTGTGTGCCGGCAGAATTGGTTTCCTTGGATAATCCCCCCAGGGTGATCAATAGCATGCCTTTGATTGCGTACATTAAATCAATCAGGCTGCGCATTTTTTTCAAATGACGCAGGATGTATGAAGGGTTAAGATAAAATTTTATAAAAGCGTTTTTGTAGTAAGCTTTGAGATCGACATTGTGGAGACTTGGTAAATCAAGAATAACCTCTGAGCCTGTATATTTCTTCCAGTCTGTGGTGGCTAAATATCCTTCTTTTTTTGCCCATTCATATATTTCTGTGCGAGGCAGGGGCACTAAAATATTATAAAGACAGTAATCCACGTTTAAAGAACGGCTGAATTTTAAAGTTTGCCGTAAAGTTTCACGTGTTTCCCCCGGAAGCCCCAGCATAAAGTATGTCGCGACTTCAAAGTTTAGGCTTTGAGCCATTTTTACAGCTGCTTCAGCTTTGGCAATTGTAATGTTTTTATGGATTTGTCTTAAGATATTATCGTTGCCCGATTCAATTCCAAAGCCGATTTGATAACAGCCAGCTGACTTCATGACCTTAAGCAGTTCTCTGTCGATAGTATCCACCCTGCTCAAGCAGGACCATGTAATTTTTATGTCTTTCTTAACTAGAAGTTCACATAATTGGATGAGTATTTTTTTATTAAAAGTTAAAATGTCATCCTGGAATGCAAATTCTTTAATCCCGTAGTTATTTATTAAAAGTTCAATCTCAGCCAGGATATTTTCTGCTGAACGAATACGGAAAGTTTTATGTAAACATCCAGCCTGGCAAAATGCGCATGAAAAGGGACAGCCCCGACTTGTTATAATCGAAGCAGAATGCTTTTGCTTTGCCCTTCCCAGAGTGCCGCTATATTTTTTTGGGTTAAATAGTTCATATGCCGGAAAAGGAAGTCGATCTAGTTCGATCAGTTTTTGACGATCTTTATTATGAAAAAAGGATTTATTCATTTTAAAGGAAAGGCCGTCTATTTCAGATAATTTATGCCCATTAGCCAGCTCTAAGAAAGTTTCTTCTCCATCACCACGAATGACATAATCTATGACCTCAGAGGAAAGAGCTTCTTCCGGAAGCACAGAAAAATGAGGCCCCCCCACAACAATTTTTGTAGAGGGGTATTTGGATTTGCAAATTTCAGCTAATTCATAAACAGAGGGGCTTCCAGGGGTATAGCTGGTAATCCCGATAATATCAGGAGGGTTTTCCGGGAGCCTGTTTCCGATAGCGGAGTTAGAAATATTTTCAAGATTTGCATCAATAGCAGACACTTTGAATCCTGCGCGCATTAGGAAAGATGCCAAGTAAGCAAGTCCTAATGGTAATCCGGGAGGAGAAACTTTCCCGAAAATATTTTGGTTAGAGAAGCGTAGTAATGGGTTC
>JAGLHE010000070.1 GCA_023143685.1 Candidatus Omnitrophota bacterium | reverse complement strand
ATTAATAATTTTAATTTTTGATGTGTAGCTTGTTTTGGGGATATTTGGTTTATAATGAGAACTTATTAGAGAAAACCTCTTTTATTTCTATCCTGAATATGATTAAATAACAAATTGAAAGAAATGAAGCCCCCGCAGCAAGCGTGCGGGTATTGAACAGAATAAAGATTAGAATAAATTTCTAATATAAATAAGTATATATCCATATATGGAAATTTCAATGAAATATCATAAAAGCCGGATTATTTTAATAACGTATGTTTTGTTTTTTGCCGTTTTATTTCTTCAGTTCCCTTTAAAAGGGGATCTGCCGGGAAACACAGATACATGGGCGGCGTTGGCATTTTCAAATAGTTATTTTAACATAATTAAGGCTGCTTTTTCCGGGGAAAAGCTGGGGGTTTTTATGTATCCAGCACAGAACCCGCATGTGTATGGGGAATCCTCTATTGGAATAGCAGCTGTTTTTATAATATTTAAGTTCCTTGGGTTTAATGACATCAATGCCTATTATTTATTAATGGTCACCTTGTTTTCATTAACAGCGTTTAGTGTTTATTTATTAACTAAATTATACTTAAAGAATGATTACGCTGCTGTATTTGCCGGATTATATTTTACTTGTTCTAATTATACATTTGGGAATATTGATGATCCCATTATTGTGTTTTTTTGTTTAGTTGCCTTGTGTTTTTATTTTTTAAAGAAATATTTCATTGAGGGGCAAGTGAAGTTTTTATATACTGCATCGGTTCTGGGAGGGATTCAAGTTTATTTTTCTGCTTATTTATTCCTCTTTCTATGCATAGGTTGCGGTATATTGCTATTGTTTCATTTTCGTTTATTATCAAAGGATATCTATTTAGTTAAGTCTTTTGTAATCGCTATTTTCCTCATTGGCACGATTGCCGGGCCTTTTTTTTACACTTATTTTAGCCATAAGGCAAATTCGGATTTTTACAATCCATACAACCCTTCTGCTGTTGCGCAGCTACATAGCCTTAATCCCATTGATTTTACGCGTGTTTTACCGAATAATTTGGTGCGTTCATATACCCCGAAAACAACATTAGATCTTAAAGAAGATATCAAAAAGTTTAAGAGTTTAAATGTGACTTCAAGTCCGATTGTCCCTCGAGATGGCGGGAGCATTTTGTATGGACCTGTTTTGGATGATGAAGAACTTTATTATGTTTCCACACGGATATGTGCCAATCTTGGCATATTTATATGCGTTTTAAGCGTTTTAGGTTTTTTTGCCAGATTCCAGGGACGAAATGAACTTCTTGTGATTGGGATATTAGGCGTATGCCTTGCTCTTGGCCCGGGAGTTGTTGTTGCTGATAAAATTTTTCCGGGGCCGATGATTATATTATATAAATATGTCCCTTTGTCGGGCTTTTTGAGGGTCCCAACCAGGGCGTTTTTTCTTACGCTATTGTGTATGAGTATATATGCAGGCAATGGACTAATTTATATTATGCGCAAGGCCAGGATAGAAGCCCTTAGGCCGCGAGTGCTGTTTACCTGTATAGCTGCCTTGCTTTTTTTTGTCGAAAATATTCCTGTCCCTCTCCCCTCTTTTGGAGCAAAAGCCTATGCTTATCCGCAAAAGGAGTACGCAGTATTTTTAGGAAAAAAGGACATTGATGTCATCTTGAATTTGCCAAGTAATCCCGGGATAGGTCTTGCGGGAGACTACAAGGATTTACATTCGTGGGCGCGCGAGTGTATTTATATGAATTGGCAGACCTATCATAAGAAGAACATCCTCAACGGGCTTAATGGCTATTTTCCTCGATCGCGTTTAGAGGTCCAAAAATTGATTCAGCAACTGCCTGGGCGGGATGCGGTCGAAGCATTGAAAAACAAATATGATTTAGATTGTATTATATTTCATAAAAATTTAATAATTTCTGAAGATGAAACGCGGCTTTTTTACAATATGAAAAGATCCGAATATTTCAATGTTGAACTAGAAACAGAGGAATTGTTGATTTTAAAATTTTCAATCTAATAGAAAAAGATGAAAAATAAAATAAATGTAACGCTCATTAATCCGCCTCATATCCCTAAGGACTATGTCCCTCAAGGGTTGTTTGTTTTAAAAAGGCAGTTGGCTGACCGCAAACGCGCTTTTGGTGATGGACACGTGAAAATAATCGATTTAAATATAAAATATTTTAATCATGCTTTTTTGGTTGAAAAAAGCAAAGTTTACTGCGGGCGTTGTTGTTTAAGGAAAAAATGCTCAAGCAAAAGTTTTCCCTTGGAAGATACCATAAAGTTACGAGAAAAGATTATAGAGTGTGAAGAATTTATTTTGAGAGAGTACTTACTAAATGATGCGAAGTTGCCGATAGAGCGTGAGGTTAACGCAATTTTGACAAATAGCCCTGGGCTAGTGGGGTTTTCTATTTTTAATACCGTTTATGCGGTATCCCCGTACATGGCCGTAAGTCCGTTTTCCACGGGGCAGTTGACATATTCTTTAGCTTTAGCAAAGGCAATCAAAGAACGTAATCGTAATATTAAGATAATTTTTGGAGGATCCTCATTATATAGTATTGATCAAAATCAAGAGCTTATGAGATTTTTTAGTGATATTGATTTTATTGTTAGAGGAAGTGGTGAACTTGCCTTGTTTGATATTGTTAAAACGGTTGCGGAAAATTCACAACGTTTTGATGCCATCCCAAATATAATCTGGAGAAAAGATGAAGATGGCGGCCGTATCGTCCAGAATAAGATAGTTAAGCCTGAGAAGTATGAATGCTCTGTTCCTGATTATTCGGGAGTTGATTTAAGTATGTATTCGCCGGGGGGTGATGTGGTGATCTCAGGCGAAAAAGGGAAAGATTTGGCTCTTCAAAAGAAATCCCCCCGACAGGAAAAAGAAAGTTTTAATGAGGATGTCGTCTTGCCGATAAAGCTTTCTAGCGGTTGTTATTGGGGAAAATGCAAGTTTTGTACTTTTTCAAAGATATCCAATCACAGAAGAAAGACAAAAAAAGATATACGCCGGGAACTCAGTTATTATATCAATGAATTAAAAATTGATAAATTTACGATATGCGATGAGTCGGTCCCTCCTGAGGTTTTTTCTGATTTTGCGGACATCATCAAAAAGGAAAAATGGAAAATCTCTTATTTGGGCCTGGCCAGGCCAACAAAGCACTTTACGGAAGAACTTTTAACAAAGATTTATCGTTCTGGATGTAAAATAATTTTTTGGGGGGCAGAAACATTTTCTCAGGAACTACAACGTAAAGTAGGGAAAGGTTTGACCGTCAAAGACATTCAAAGTACGTTAATTCGGTCATATGACGCGGGCATCTGCAATTTGATTTTTGGTATATATGATTTGCCATTTCAAACAAAAAAGACATTAGAAGATGACTTGCAGTTTTTGGATAGAAATATTAAGTATATAACCCAAATTGCATATCAAAGATTCAGGTTGGATCGGGCTTCTTTATATTTTAAAGACTTCAATGATGAAGAAATTTTAGTTCCTATTTTTGAAAAAGGGCCTGTATGTGTTAATAGCTTGTTATGTAAATGGTCGTCCAATAAAGAGTTGGTGAGATATTTTAACGACAATATTCTCCCTTTTGTAAAAAACAAGACTGTTTCCATGAGTTTGAATCAATTAATAAGGTTGCTCGCAAAAAATAGTTTCTTGAATTCCAAGAATATCAGACAAATAAAAAATTTGTAATATCTATGATTGTCTTGACATTTTAAGACTAGGGAAAAAATGATTGCCTATGCGAAGATGTGTACATATTTTAAAGCATTTAAGCCGAACATATGGGCAGAAAATCAGTTATATGCTTTTTGGCGTAACAGCCCGCTGCGATGCTTTTTGTAGACACTGTTGGAATTGGCGGCGTGTCGAGGGTGCAGGGAAGTTTAATAAAGATCAAAGAAAGTCATTGCGTGATGAATTGACTGTTGATGAAATTAAAAAGATTTCGTCAAACCTCGCCCCGATTCTTTTACTTAATCTTTGCGGTGGTGAACCATTTATCCGAGCGGAATTACCGGAAATTGTAAGAATTTTCAGACTACAAAACGATGTTTCTTATTTTTCTATCCCAACCAATGGGTTTGCAACAGAACGAATAGTTTCATCGATTGAGATAATGTGTAAGGAGAATCCAGATGCATTTTTTAGGATTCCCATTTCTTTTGATGGATTTGGCAAAGATCACGACCGTATACGAAGCTATAAAAATGGGTTTGAGGCTGCCATGAGGACGGCAAAGGAATTAAGCCGTTTAAACAAAAAATATCGCAATTTCTCTGTAGGGGCAGGGGTTCTTTTCAGTTCACAGACCCAATCTAATATTGATGAATTCCTGGATCATTTGCATTCCCTAGATCTTTTTGACATGATTGGAATAATGTTAGTAAGAGGATTTTTAATGGATAGCAGCCTTAAGGATGTTGACATGGGTATTTATCAGAAAGCGACCAGGAAGTTATTGAAGTATAGATATGGGGCCAGGGCTCATCCTTTCTCGCCTATTCATATGGCCTTGCAAGAAAGTACTTTTGATGCGGTTGCTCGGTCGAAAGGGAGTGATAAGCGAGAGTTTAAGTGCTATGCAGGGCAAAAGTTTATTACGATTGATGATATCGGCGATGTTTTTGCTTGCGAAATGTTAGAAGACAAGAAATTAGGGAGCTTGCGCGATTTTGATTATGATATTAATGAGCTTTTATACACAGATAAGGCAAAAGAAGTAATTCGTTTTATTAAAAGAAAAGAATGCCATTGCACGTGGGAATGCGCGATCAATATGAGTTGGATTTTTGACCCACTCCAGGCAGGACCGGTTTTTATAAAATCTTTTAAATATATATAATGGGAATTATCCGAAATGTTTATTCTTTTCAATACCCCGATGCGTGCATCGGGGAGTGTAGAAGGCTTCATTTCAATCATTATCGTTAATTATAATAAAGAGCCTTATTTGAAAAAATTATTTGATTCTATTGTTCACAATGGATTCGAAAAGTATGAGATTATTTTTGTTGATGACTTCTCGGGGGATCAATCCGTTGAAATTGCCAGGCAATACAAATCCCTTATTATTCACAATAAGGAAAACAAAGGGCCCGCCTATTGCCGCAATAAAGGAGCACAAATCGCTAAGGGTGAAGTACTGTTGTTTTGCGATTCAGATATTACGATCGATAAGGGATCTTTATCTAAGATTAACCAACATTTTGTTCAGGACAAAATTGATGCCATGATAGGTTGTCCGACCTACCCCCCCCTGCACGATAATTGGGTAGGAAATTATCGAACAATTGAAATTCGAAGCTGTTTAAGAACAGGTAATTTAAAAGAGGAATCCTTGAGGCTTTGGTCGTCAACTCTTGGGGCTATTAGAAAAGATTTGTTTTTAGACCTGGGCGGATTTAATGAAGAGTATAAGGGCCCCGATATTGAAGATTTTGAACTGTACCTTCGGTTCCCGAAAGAGGCAAAAGTCATTGTTGATGAAGATGTGATGTACCATCATCTTTATAAGAGTCACCTTGATGTAATTGTAAAGGCATTTAGAAGATCGTTCTTCCTTGGAAATTTGCGGTTTGGTCAAAAGGGGAATGTTTATTTAGATGACAAGCATAGAAAGATTAGTATTGTTTTTGCCCTGTTTATTTGGTTAACGGTGGGAGTATCGTTAAAAATACCTATGCTTAGTTACAGCATAATATTTTGTTTGTTTCTTAAAATATATCACGATCGGCTTATGCTTCAGAAATCATTTAGATTAAAAGGGCTATTCTTTGTCGTGTATACGTTTTTATTTTCATGTTTAATGGCGATTCCTGTTTTATTTGGTTTTTTGTCCGGGAAAAGTTTTAAAATTATTTGCCCAAAATCATAAAGCGATAAATATTGAAATGAAAGAATTTCCCTCAATTTATTTTCGGATTTTTAGAATTCAAGAAGTCGTTTTGATGGTAGGTTTCTTTCTTGTTGGTAGCTTTTTTTCCATTTCAGCTATCTCTTTCCTTTCTATCCAGAAATTATTTGTATATTCAATCGCTGTTTTTCTATTTATTACGGGAATATATATGTTTAACGCTTTTTCCGGTTATTCTTCTGATGTTACAAATGAACGCCTATCATTTTTTTACAGGAAAAAGCCAAAAGAGTTTCTCGGTTTTTTTTCTGTTTTTTCAGTTTTATCTTTGTGGATATTTTATGTTATTGACCCGATTTTGATGAGATTCGCGGTGATTGTTTTGTTGCTTTGGGTTTTGTATTCTTTACCAAAAGTAGGACTTAAGGCTTTTCCTGTGACAGGAACTGTTGTCCATTTTATTTCACAGGTTATTCACTTTCAAATGGGATATGTGTTGTTTCGGCCTGTTGATGTCACCGCACTTTTCATATCGATCTATTTCGCTTTATTGTTTTCCGGTGGGCATTTTCATCATGAAAGCATAGATTATGATGCGGATAAAAGACATGGAATTCAAACAAGTGCTGTTTGTTTCGGCGATCATATGGCTCGAAATATATCTTTCTGTATTTTTTGCTTAAGTATTATTTATTGGGCCCTTTTGTATTATATTAAAATACTTACTTTTTGGGAATTTTTGCCGTTCGGTATTGCTTTTTTTGCGCATGGGGTGAGTTTTGTTATATATGCGCGTAAAACTCAGTATAGCCAATATATAAAAATACATTATCGCGCGTTATATAGAGTTTATTATTTAACAGCGGGTCTTGTCTTGAGTGTTATTAAGATTGTGAATTTCTATTAATAAATAACATGAGTTAAATGATGAAACGAAAAAAGATAAACTTCATAGTCCTCGGGGCCTATATACTTTTTTATTTGGTATTATTCGCACAGTTCCCATTAAAGAACTCAATCCCGGGGAACTGCGATACCTGGGCAGCGATTGCATTATCAAACACCTATTTGAATGAAATTGTAGAAATTTTATCTGGGGAGGACATCGGGAACTCTATGTATCCAGTAAAAAATGTCTTTTCGTATGGTGAAGCATCGCCTGGTTGCGGGCTTTTGTTTTTAATATTTCGACTCTTGGGGTTTAATGATATTTATTCATATTATTTTTATATTTCATTTATATTTGCGTTAACGGCGTTTGGGGGATTTTTGTTAGCAAAGTTTTATACGAAAAGCATTTTTCCCTCGTTTTTTGCCGGATTTGCCTTTTCTTGCACAAATTTTATGTTTGCGAATATTGATGACTCGATTGTCGTCTTCTACTTTCTCCCGGCACTTAGTATTCTGTATCTTAAAAAATATTTTAGATATTCTAAGCCGAGCCACCTTTTTCTGTCTTCTTTTTTTGGAGGCGCGCAGGCATATTTTTCAGGATATGTTTTTCTTTTTCAAACAATAATCATCATTACGTTAATTTTTCTTTATTGGAAAGAATTCTTAAAACCTAAAAAAATACGTTTCTGCTTGAGCTATTTTGTGATCTACTTTTTTCTTGCATCCCCTCTCGTTATTTTTTATTTTTCATCCTACTATGGACTGGTTTTTGAGAATCCTCACGGAGGCCTTACAACGACGAATGAACTTTGCAGCCTGGGTTTTGCAAATTATTTCCAGGTGTTGCCAGATAATCTTATTTATCAGTTTAATAATACTCGTTTTGATGGCCTAGACCATTGGGTTGTCATTAGAAAAAGTGCTTTTATCGGATTCCTTGTTGTCTTTTTGGCAGGGATTTCTTTTATGAAAATCAGCAAATCTAAAATTGAGCTTGTGATTATCGCTCTTCTTGGTTTAATTTTATGTAATGCCCGGACGATCAATTTGTCTGGCCTGGAAATTCTTTCGCCCTTGGGGGTTTTATATCTGGTTGTCCCGATTCTGACCTATATCCGAATCCCCTTAAGGGCGCATATCATTTTTATTTTAGCGATTTCGATTTTATCAGCGTTTGGAATGAAACACCTGATTCCAAAAACGAAAATGAAAGGTATGAAACGAATTGGGTTGATATTTGTTTTTTGCTTGGTTCATTTTCTTGAAAATGTTCCGGTTCCCTTAATATCATATAATATTGAAAAATTTGCTGAGATTCCAGTAGAGTATAAGCAGATTTTTGCTGATTCAGAGAACAAAATCATTCTCGAGTTGCCTTCGAGAGTCGGGAAAATTGTTGGGCAGACACAAGATGATTTATTCCAGTACAATAGAGAGTTTATATATATGAACTGGCAAACGCAGCACAAGCAAAATATCCTCAATGGAGCTAACGGGTATATCCCAGAGGAGCGTCTTCAAATGCAAAAGTTTATCGACCAACTTCCCGCCTCGAACGCCCTGGCGGCATTGCGTGCGATTGGGCTCGACTGCATTGTGTTTCATAAAGATATGGTTTTAAACGACGACATTCATACCTTAGATATGTTACTGGAAATAAAAGAATTAGAACAAGTGCTGGATACAGAGCGGTTGGCGATCTTTCATCTTAGGGATATTTAGGCAGGAAATCCTAAACAGCGGTCTTTGAGAGTGCAATCTTGGCACTCTCCTCTCCTCTCAAAATTCTCATGTGCCCTGTACGTTATTAGATAAATTTTTATGACGTCAGATAATGCATCATTATTCAATAAAATTTTCTTTTGGACATTTTCAATTAAGCATAAAGGAAAACCGACTAAGGACCGTATCCCCGTTAACGCCAGGAATTCTTTTTTTGAAGGATTGAGTTTTTGGAAGCGATTTTGTATTTTCCATGCTTTAAGAGGAATGATCGCATACGGGAGCTTGAGTTTTTGTGTAATGAATTTTTCATCTTTAAGCAGGTGAAAACTGTTTAATGATAAATGAATAGAGTGACAAAATATTTCAATTTTTGTTTCTTTTAAATTTTTTATAGTTTTGATTGTTTTTTTGAAGTGACCCTCAGATCCTGTAATTAAATCATGGACTTTAGGGACTGTTGAATAAACAGGAATTTCAACCTGTGTGAGATTTGTTTTCTTTAAAGAGGTTACAAATGACTTTTTTGAAAGCATTTCGGCAGATCCAAATGTCGTGATTTGTTTAAAATATTGCGATGCAATTTCGAGGATTTCATTGATCTGTGGGTGAAGAAGCGGTTCATTGGCAAAGAGAATGAGTTTGCAATTATTGTCTGGGGCAGCTTCTTCAAGTTTTTTGTCAAGACTGTTTAATGAGATGCGCTCAAACGGGATGTCGTTTCTGGGGGGGTAGCAAAAAATACATTTTCGTAAACATTTTCCCCGGAAACTCAAGAAAAACAGGTTGCTATTTGTGTGGGCGCGCGTTAATTGTATTTTGGTTGTTTTTTTATTCGGCAGCAAACAGTTTTCAAAAGATTTTAAAGCACTTCTTGAAGAAAAATTGTTTTCGATAAAAAATAATTTCCGTTTTAAAATTTTATCGAAATTGGCATTTCCAATCACATATCCGCAATGCATTTCCGGGACCTCTATAGGTTAAAGTTATTTCTCAGTTGAAAGGATTTTATTGATAATTTTTTGAGGATCAACAAACACGGGATAGAGTTCCTTCTCATCGTAGTATGTTCCCGATGTATGTAGTCCGGCACAGATTTTGTCTAGAAAGCAATGTCGGCAACATGCACTCTTTTTGTTGCGCCAACTTTTTTGGGTGCGCTCCCCTCTTTTGTCCAGGTAATAAACGGTCCGATCTTCATTTTTTACAATTTTCCTTGTTTCTGTTGTGACATGTTCAAAATCCGTTAAATAGCATAGCGGAACTCTTTCTACTCGAAAAGTCTTTTTGTGCTTTTGAAGAATTTTTAAAGCCTGGTGCAGCTCTAGTTCAAAATCATTTAGTCGTGGGACAACATCCGGATTTTCAGACGCGCGGTTCATTAACGGATCAAGGTTGTTAAAAACAAAATGCCTTAGAAAATCGTAATCCTTGGTAAGCCATGTAACGGTTTTTGATAAATGATCGGCATTATATTTACTGATAGCAATATTAATATTTATAGACATCTTTGTCGCGTCTTTTTTGAGATGCTCAAGGGCTTGTTTGATATTTTTCAAAGAATTCTTGTTCCCTGATGTTTTCGCTTGAACATTATCCCGATAAGAATAAACAGATAAATTAAGCTGTTTAAGTCCTGCATCCAGTAACGTCTTGAGGTATACTCTATCCGCGATACGTTGGCCATTCGTAATAATGCGTGGGAACATTTTCTTTTTAATGCAGTATTTGATTAGCTTTGGAAGGTCCTCATAGAGAGTCGGCTCGCCACCTGTAAGGATAACTCCGACGTGGTTGTTATCCTTTAATGAATCAACCAAGCTCTTTGCGTCCTTGAAACTTAAAGTGTTCAAGTTTGATGGATTTGAGCAGATCAGACAAGACTGATTGCATTCTCGGGTAACTTGAATGTATCCAATGTTTGCCATATTATTCCGGTTTTAAAACGCGAAATCCTTGTGTGCGTATCAGGTTAATATGTTCGCCGTCACAGCGCTCGAAATGACAACATTTTCCGCATCGTATGCTTTTGACAAAATACCTATGGTTAATATAAAAATCTAAGAATTGATACAGGTTCATATTCTTTTTAAATTTAAAAATTGTTTTTGGGTGTTTGTTCTTTTTAGATAAGCAAGGTGGAGTATTCTTTGATTTCAGGATTTTGTTGTTTTTAAGCTCAACAAGATCTTTGCAAAAATCCTGGATGAAACAATAAGAGCAGCGTTCACCAAAACAGGACATCGTATGATTATTTTGGATGTAATCTTTAAATCCGGGCTCCTTGCCTTGGATTTCATCATGAAGCTTAATCGGGCTTTGGATTAACTCTTCATATCCTTCAAGGTAGGTTGCAGGCAGCCGGTTTGTCCAGATAAACAAATTTTTATTTTTCGATAAAGCAAATGCCGCGTTAAGAAATTTTTGGGATTTAATCGGGGAGAGAAAAATTTTGTCTTTATTAAGCCAAGAGTTTCCAAATGGGACAATATGAAGCAAATCAAATTCAGTAACGCCAAGTTTTATGAAAAAGTTTAAAGTGTCTTTAAGGGTTTTGTAATTAATTTTATTTATCACAATATCAACGCTAATAATAAATTTTTGCTCTAAAGCATTTAAAAGCCCCTTAATTGATTGCAAGTAGCTCCCGGTGGTTTGAGTCATTTCTTCAAAAGGACCTTTTAAATGGCTGTGTAAAGAAAATGTAATTTCATCCAACCCTGCGTTTTTAAGTTTTTCTGCAAATTTCTTATAGGACAGCATACGGCCATTCGTTATTATTTGAACGTGGTTATACCCAAGTTTTTTTGCTTTTTTTATGATTTTCAAGAGTTGTGGGTGCAGGGTTGGTTCGCCCCCAGAAAGTATTGCTCGGGTAGCACTCTCCCCCCGCCCTTTTTTTAAATCTTCATAAATTTTTCTTATAGGGACAATTTCTCCATTTTGGTTTTCTTTATCCAAGCAAAATAGACAATTGAGGTTGCACGTTTTTGTTAATCTAACCCAATGTCTTTTTTCTTTTGCGATTTGTTCGCGTATCTTGTCTCTTTGTTGATTGCGCATAATTATTTTACGTATTTCGTATAGGTTTAAATTCTTCCCATCCGAATCTTTGAGGGTACTCTTTCCAGGGGCCTTCGCAAACATTTAAAAATTTGCACTTTTGACAATTTGGTCCCCTGGTTTTTCCGTCATTAATACGACTGGATGTGAAGTCCGGGATAACATAATTAAACTCATATATTTTTCCGTCAGGCATGATGTTTTCAGATATACAGTCCTCGTAACCTTTCAAGAAACAATAAGGAACAGCTTCGACCATTGCGCGTTTTCGGAAATGCCTTCCGATATCTAATGCCTTTTTAAGGTGCGGGGCGACTAAACTAACGCGGGGCACAATGCGATCGAAATTTTTTTCTGCAGCCCCAAGCGCGTGGACAAAAGCAAATTGAAATTGTTCAACATCCAAACTTATCAGCAATTTGGCAATTTCAGACAAATGGCGATAATTGGATTTTGTAATAACCGTGTTGGTCAGGATTCGTTGGCCTAATTTTCGCAAGTTTTTCATGCCTGTTACTGTATGATGAAAACTTTTGCTTTGCGTAAGCCAATTATGTACTTCCGGGATATGTCCGTGAATAGCTAAAGCAAATTCATTCGCGCCCGCGTCTATGATTTCTTCGCAGAATTTTTCGTAAGCAAACATCCTGCCGTTTGATTGAATTTGAATTGTTTTAAACTTTAATTTGCGTGCATACGTTATCAACTCGATAAGGTCTTTTCGTGTGGTTACCTCACCTCCGGTAAAGACTACTATTTGGCAATCTCGGCTGGCATTTTTTAGGATTTTTTTTATTTCATCTGTTGTTTTATTGCCAAGTTTCTTTTTTTTGTCGCCCTGGACGCAAAATTGGCAATTGTTATTGCATAAAAATCCAGTTTTGATATCTGCTTTTTTCATGTCTTTTATTAGAGCTTTTTAGGGATTAATGAATACGCATCAATTTTTAAATAATAATCCTTTGGAAGAGCTTCCTTTTCCTCTGATTTTAAAATATTGATTTTTTTAAGAAAAAAAGGCGCGTCAATAACAAAGGTGTGATATTCCCCTTTATCCCCCAGAGGATCAATATCGATATTTTTAATAATATGGGACAGGAAATGTTTATTGACTGTGCGTCCCAACCATTTTTTTTCTAATTTTCTCATGTCGATCGCGGTTATGATCGCCCTGATTTTTAGTGTGATAATTTCTTCTAGAATATCTTTCGAAGTCCGTCCCAGGTAAGGATTAAACAATTTTAGACGAAGCTTATTGCACATGCGTTTTAAAATTTTGTGCTGATAATCCGTTTCAGAAATATAAGCGCCGCC
Source organism: Candidatus Omnitrophota bacterium (assembly GCA_023143685.1). GTDB lineage: Bacteria > Omnitrophota > Gorgyraeia > Zapsychrales > JANLHA01 > JAGLHE01. The sequence continues at coordinate 17,341 of JAGLHE010000070.1, read as the reverse complement.
AATTGTATGGATGCCTTGCAACTTTATCTCCTTGATAATATGTAATAAGCTTTTTTCAAACAATTCTTTGTTTTTCCGTTGATCGGGTATTTCCTTTTGGACAACTTTTATTCCCAAGGCGTTCCCTTGCATTTTTGTTAAGCGTTTATTTAAAAAGTGGTAGGAGATTTTGTTGCCAAGAAACAGATTAACATATGAATCAACAGTGTATCCCGCCTCAATCGCCTTCCAATAGGCCATTACTCCATCTTTCCCTCCGCTGGAGAATATCGCGATTTTATTGTTGGATGCACTCAAGTTTTGTATTGGTTTTATGTCCATTGGATTTAATCTAATAAAAAAAACATAGAATATGTAAATATTTCTTTTTTATCCTTCGCGATAAAAAACAAGAAATTATCTTTAATTTCTATTATTTTCTTTTCTCGCAAGATCGAAATAGCCTGCGGAAATTTATCTAAAAAATCGACATTGAAAATCTTAGAAAAGCTTTTTAAATTTAATTTAGCAGAAGAACCGAATGCTTTTAAAATATATTTCTTTATTTCATAATCAAGATCTGCTTTTTTAACCTTGTAAATATTTTTTTTGACATCAAGTTTATGTTGCTGTGTTATTTCATATTCACCAAAAATTCTTGATTGGCTATGTTTTCCAATCCCGAAACATGAAATCGGTTTAAACTGATTTTTATGATGGGAAAAATAATTAAATTTATTTTTAATGAAAATAAAATAAGCATAGTGCCTGCTAAGAGGGTCGTTATATGCATCATTCTGTGTACCCCAAGGGTCACCCATGACATAATTTAAGTCAATTTTTTTAATTATTTTGCCGGCATTCGTTAAGAAGTTGTTAACGAAGGACTGTTGATGCTTATAAAAAAGCGTTTTATCTCCGTCAAAGTATGTGTTTAAATATTTCTGGTTGGGCGGGCGTAAAACATATATCTCTGTTCGAAATGGTTCCAACTTAAGGATGTCTATCAGGTTCTTTTCGAATTCTGGATAGCTTTCTTGAGCAAATCCTAGAATTAAGTCTAAATTAATGTTTATGAATCCAGCTTTTTTGGCTAATGTAACGGAGTTCTTGACCAGTTCATATGTTGTATAAGACCGGTTGGCGGCTACGGACGCCGCAGGGTGTAAGGTCTGCACGCCAAAGCTAATCCTGTTAAAATCAGAATTTTTAAAGGCGTATAATTTTTCTAATGATGTGAACCTCGGATTAAATTCAACTTCTTTTATGCATTTGTCTTGAAATTTAAAGTATTTATTAATATTTGATAATAGTTTTTCTATTTGAGTATCGCTAAGGATGTTCGGGGTCCCGCCCCCAATAGATAACTTGCTGAATTTAATAGAAGAAAAAGTTGAAGAATAAAAACGCATTTCTTCTTCGATATTTTTCAGATAATCATCTAATGCCTTTTTATTGGTTAATTTGCTTGATGGATTGTGACAGAAAGTGCACCTGGAACCACAAAAAGGAATATGTAGATAAAAATGGATGTCCTTAGCTGCTCTCTTATCTTGTTTGAGAAATTGATCCCAAAGATTTTTAACAATAGCTGGAGAAGCTTTTATTGTGTTTCTTTTTTGGAAAATTTCCGTTAGCTGCGCAATATCCGTGTAATCAAGAATCGATTCAGAGAATTGATTACAAGATTTAAGATAATTTTCTATTTGTTTGTTTTTTTTGCGTGTGTCCATTTTTCTCTATCAGTTTTATCTTGAGATTTGATTTTTTTGCTTAAATTGACCATTGTTCGTGCGACATTGCAGAAATTGTCAAAATACTTATTAAAATCTTTTTTGTAATATTGGCTCCATAAATAAAGAGGCAGCGGATATGAACAAAAGTCGTTTATATCGCATTGCATGCACTGGTTGCTTTTTTTGCTGAATTCAGAAAATAATTTCAGAAAAATGCTTTTTCTTTTTTTTAGATTTAAGCCGGTGTCTATATCGCCAATAATATATTCCTCTCTGGCCTTGTGCGGAAGAGGTAAGACCCATTCGAATAAATAAAATTTGCGATCCCCTGAAAAAAGAATGCTTCGATAATCCGAGCGACCCCACAATCTATTGAGCAGTCTTAATTCTCCATTGTACGTAGTTTTGTCATTAAAGCATTCTATAATATATGTTAGCTCAGCGGACAACTTTTTCAGGTTATCTTTGGACCAAAAAGTAAATATTTGTGGAAAAAAATCAATATTTTCAAAACCATTTTTTAAGAAGAATTTAGTGTTTTCGCCTAGCGAAGATACTTCCGAAGGCGTTATTGTTGAGATTACACGAACCTTTTGCCGAGGTAACTTTTTGAAATTTTTCCAAGAGTCCGCAAAAACAGATTTTGTATGATCGGTTTTAAAAATTCGATAAGCATCATTGCTTTTTTTTGCGCCATCTAAACCGATATTCAGAATAAATTTATCATTTAAATATTTATTTAGAAACGTTATGGTCTTGTCATTTAATAATGTTCCGTTAGTTGTAGCAACGATCTGGAGTTGGAAATCCCGGTTTTTAGATTTTCTTAAAATATAGGTTATGCTTTGCTTGAATAATTCTTGGTCGAGGAATGGTTCACAGGTGGTGAATGTAATTGTTTTTTTCTTGGGAGGAAAACTAAAGAAAATATCCACAGCTTTTTGTACAGAAGGAAGATCCAGGATTGCAGAATTGGTTTTTTTAACAAAACAATATTTGCATGCTAAATTGCAATTTTCACTAAAACTTATGTCCATCTGTGACGGATATTGAGAGAATATTTTATTTGTCATAATAGATATAATAAATTTAGCCTGGTTAGCAGAAAAGAATTTGGATATTAATAACACAAATATTTTTTAGCATAAGTAACATATTTTTTATTCTTGTTGTTTATGATTTTCGCCGCCTCTAAACTTGCGGAATGATAATATTTTCGTACCAAATGCGTTTTGTCAATGCTATGGATAGGTTTTAGGTAATTATCCTGACACGCTAAGCATTTTTTTGTTTTTTTGTTAAATCGGCATCTTTGATATTTTTTCTGAAAATCATGACTAATGTTCCCGATGGTAAAATGATCTTTATCTTCCCGGTTTAGCAAGAATGGAGAGAACGCTGTGTCCCCGGAGGGATAAACTTCTAAAAGGTAATTAAAGGGACAATACGTGAAAAGTCTTTGTGTTAATAATCCTTTAGCAAGCTCCCAGTTGATAGGGTTAATAAAAATAAAATTGTTGTAATCAATTTCATGGAGGATTTTTTTTATGATTTTTTTGAAGTTATTTGTGAAATTTAAACGACTGTCCTTTCTCCATTCTTCAAAATCCTGAATAATCTCAAAGTTGATATTATTGCTTATGCCAAGGTTCAATATATGCGTAAAATTCTTATAAATAACGGAACTTGTTGATGGAATAATCACAAAAGAAATCCCTATGTTTTGTGCAGGAATATTATCAGATAATTTCTTTAAGTTTTGTAACACTTTTTCATATGTTTTGTTTTTGTTCCTGAAGAGACGATATTTATTATGAAGTTTGGGTGTCCCAACCAAACTGACAGTTATTTTAATGTTGTTTTCTTTTATGAAATGAATGTGCTTTTTGGATAGGATTGTTAAGTTTGTGCAGATTGACACTGTTAAATTTTTCTTCTTCCCGCGCGCCAGTTTCTCGGCATAGGGAACAATTTTTTTTATCAAATCAAATTCCAGGAAGGGTTCGCCGCCATATAGGGCCAATAGTTTGTTTTTGCCTCTGGCATTTATTAATAAATCAATGCTTTTTTTTGCGATTATATAGCTCATCCGTTCATTTGTTTTTTTTACAAAGCAATATTGGCATGACGAATCGCATTTTGTCGTAAGAGTTAATTTGATTTTGTTTATTTTCTTATTATTCATTTCATTTTCTCTTTTTTTTGTTTTCTTTCATCTTTAAAGTTTTTGAGAAATTGAGAATAATTTTTTCCAAATGCTTGGGTTCCATAAGAAAATCATCGGAATTCTTAGGAATGTTTAGAATATATTTGAATGACATCGCTTCATCAATATTGGAATAGTTTTTAGGCAAGTATCCTCTTTTAAGGCAATCATTATAGAAGTCTGTTCCTGCAACGGGTAACGCAATATAAAAGTAAGCAGAATCAAAATCAATTTTTTCGATAAAATCCAGTGTGGCCAGTATGTCGGCCTTTTTTTCACCAAGAATCCCGATAACAAAATTTCCGGTAACAGGCAAATTGTATTTTTTTGCTTCATCTCTGATAATAAAAACATTATCAAGATTCATTGTTCTGCGCATTATTTCTTTTCGTGTTCTTTCTGATCCGCTTTCAACGGAAATGCCGAGTGATTCTAACCCCGATTCCGCAAACAACTTTACCATTTTTTTGTCAATGACATCCGGGTATATTCCTGATGGGATACTCCACCGGATATTTTCTTTTTTTATGGCAGCCGTCAATTCTTGCAGGAACTTTTTCCCCGCGCTGATGTTATTATCGAGAAACCAGAAATTTTGGTACCCGTATTGATTTTTTAGAAATCGAATTTCTTTGATAATATTTTTAACAGATCTATGGCGTATCTTGGTTCCGGATTTTTTGTATTCACAGCAATAATAACACTTGTTGAAGCATCCCCGGGTCGCGATAAGTAGGCCTTCGGGCGAATCTGCAAATTTATGTTTTGAATTTACGTCTTTGTATTTTTTCATATCGACCAAATGTCTGGATGGGAAAGGCAGCTCGTCCAAGTTTTTAATAAATTCGAGTGGTTGATTCGCATTGGGATGGCTGGCAGGATCTTTGGATATAATTCCATTGGCATTGATGTGTTGGTCGTTATTAATATGCTCAATGAGCTTAGGAAATCGAGGCTCCCCTTCCCCCATAATGACATAATCAATGAATGGGTTTCTAATAACTTCAAGGGGAAACAGGGTTGGATAAGAACCACCGAGTACAATAGGCGTATCTGGATTAATTCTTTTTGCCAATTTACAAATATTATGCACATCGTGCTCGTTAGACGCCGTAAACCAGGATATGCCAATGATGTCAGGGGAGGCCTTTTTAATTTCCTCGGTGATTTGGCTGTTTTTCATCCCATAGGTAATATGATCCTTTTTTATGGTTTTGTTGAAATGAAGCTGCGCATCAAGGATCTGTACGAGATACCCTTTGCGTTCTAGTGTCGCGGCAATATAGAGTAGCCCTAGTGGTTCTCCTACGCCCGAGAATAAGTCTTTTTTAGGCAGGGTTGTTGGAGGGCGGATGAGCAGTGCTTTTTTTATTTTTTTTTTCGTAATTGGTCTGTGCATGTTAATAGTATAAATTAATGTTTTTAGTTTTTCGTTTCAGGAATTCTTGTTCGGGAAACGAGAACGCCCATGTCGGATAGCCGCCTTTTAAATTGCGTTGATCTAGCGCCTCGACACAACTGTTGCTCAGTTTCTTTATAAACCGCTCCCTGTTTTTGTCTTTGGGGAAGAAATGTAGTGTTTTTTTCCATTTGTCATTGAAAGAAACAAAGAATTCCGAGCAATCCTTAATTAATTCAATTGTAGTGTTATCAAAGACATCCTGTATTTTATTTCTAACATTTGGCTTTTTCAGCATAGCATGATCGAAAGTAGGATAAACTTTTAAACGTGTTCTTCCGTCAAAATAGAGATCAATGCCAAACAAGAATTTATTACCAAACAATAATTCTTCGAAGTTTTTATTATGGTTCAGCATCTCTGAGACTGCCTGTCTCATTTTTGAGTAGTTCTCGGTGTAGAATCCAATTTTTATCCTTGATTCCGCGGTGATACTACGAAAATCAATCCCTAAACAAATTTTTGTGATTTTATCAAGGTCTGGCTGGGTTTTTAGAATTTTATTTATTAAAGAATGATTGATCGTGACTTTGTCGAGAGAAGATATTTTTTTAGAAAAAAGAAGAATTTTTTTTAGGCTTTTCGTCTTCTGATAACTTGCGCCATTGTACCATAAATAAAAGCGACAGGAGTCGATGTGGTCTCGCGACATTTTATGGGAGCATTCCAAATTAAACTGAGAAGACTCTTGAATTAATTCTTCAAAGATTATGAATTCCTTAGTTCTTTTTAGTTGAAACTCATTTTTGCAGAATATGAGTTTTTGGACGCTTTCGATATCCAGTTTTCGTTTCCATATCATATCTTTCTTAACATGTTTCAAAGAGATCGGCAAGTTGTCTGGATGGGATTTGTTCATTTTTTGTGAAATTAGATCCTGATATAAAAAGTTGTTGTTCCGTCAGGTTCAAAGGCAAGGATAATGATGTTCCCGTCAATTGAATTAAGGATGGATGTTAATTCAGAAATTTTAAAGTGGCAGTTTACAATTTTAAATAATTCTGCGATGATTTTATGTGTCCTTTTTTCTTTTGTGCCAAGATCAGTTAAAAATTCTAAATATAATTTCTTTCGACCTATACCTTCATCCCCGAGCCGGTACCGTTCACTTATAAAAAACCAATATTTATATTTGTCTCCCAGAAAATCAATAAATTTCTTTAACCATTTTCGCTGTGCCGTGCTTATGGACTGATAATTTTCTTTATTTAAAAAATAATATATTTTATAGAAGAAATCTGAGTCATTAATATCAAATCCGATATTAAGGATATCTTTTGTTATTTTAAAAGTTGGGGTAATGTTCAAGGAAGTGAATAGCCGTTTTATTAGCAGATCGGAATTCTTCATGATTTTTATTTTGCCATTCCTCTTGGCGCCTCCGAGGATCAACCAAAAGGCAAAAAGATACGAATTTTCATGAAAGTCTCCCCCGAGGTAAAGGTCAATGGGTGTGTCGGCGATTGAAGCCAAAGCGGAAAACAGTTTTTCTTGAAATGGATTTTTAATTTTATCGTTAACAATGCTTTGGTATTGTCCAAGTCTTTTTAAGTATGCTCCGTTGTCCGTATACGAATAGGCTTTAGAGTCCAGATTGAGAACGCGAATACCTTCGTCCTTATTGAGGGTGTGATTCACTTTGAATGATAATTCGAATTTCGTCAAACATTGCGGATCCAGTTTGATGAGTTTTTTCAAGAAGGAGATAGTATTCTTTTGCGTGAGAGGAGAGGCGGTATAAATATCAGTGAAATTTAAGACATTGATTATCGTCTGATCAAGGCGCTTGGGTAACAACATCATTCTTTTTTTAACTTATTAAGGCAAGCTTCATAAACGGGCTTATAGGTTACGTTTTTCCAGGGGATTTTTTCACATACGGATAGATCGTTTTTTTCAATGGCCATGTCAACGGCATGCATAGCATAACACATTTTCTCCCGAAATATTTGAAGGAGTTCTTCTCGGAAAAGTTGCTTTTGTGTTTCGTTTGTTTTTGAGAGAAAAGGTAGCTGGCATTTAAAGTAATTAAGTTCGCTTCTCAAGTTTGCTTTTCGATTTATTTTTTCACACAGGCTTGAATTACTTTCTTTGAGTGCTGTGTCTGCGTAGATGATGCTTTTGCATCCGTCGACACCCTCTTTGCCTATTAATTTCTCTAGTTGGTCACATATAGTTAAATCACCCGATATCATTGCTTTGCATTTTATGAGTTGATATCCTGTTTTAGGTGAGCACCTTTCTTCAAGATTAGCTTTTTGTCTCTTTGGTTTTTTGTAATCCATGTCTGTGGCCGGGATCGCGGCAGAACATAACGTTTTCAATGATTCATCTTTTACCTCTGCGCAAGAAGAGGTAAAAGCGATCCCTGATTGCATACGAAAAAGATCCAAACAATAAGAACGTTCTTTAGCACTCGGAATTAAGTTGCATTTGTCCTCTTTGCCTTCAAATAAGGCAATCAAGGCTAAGTAGTACAATTGGGATAGGTCAGGAGGATGCTGTGTGAGTGCAGCAATAATTTCTTCGTAAGAGCGGTCCTGGCATCTTTCAAAGTCTTGAACAGCGGAATCGAGCCGTGGAGGGATTTTTTTTCCAATGACACGTTCGATGCGAACGCGCATCTCTTCTTCAGACAAAGTTTTTGGTGAAGGAATTGGTTGCTTTCTTGCTTTTTCGGGTTCAGGTAAAGGAATTGGTTTTTTCAGAACCATTTCAGTTAACAGAGGTTTTTCCGGCCCAAGGCTGTAATTTTTAAGCAAAAAATCAACAGAAACAGCCATGACAACGCTGCAAAGAAAGACAACAAGAATATACACATGTACTTTTTTCATGATGTATTTAGGATATGTTCATTAACACCAGCCGCCTTGGTAATGGCTGTTGTGAGATCCATGAGAAGAGTGAGATCCATGAGAGGCGTGAGACGCGTGGACGCATTCAGCTTGAACATCAGAAGGTTTCATGACCCCACTCAATGCTCCACCGATAGCTAATAAGGAAACGCCCAGTTTTACTGCGTTTTTTTCAACAATCTTCCCCTCTTCACTAAGCAAGAAGGTTTTTAGATCTTTTTTTATCTGGGGTAAATTCTTGTCAGCTTTCTTGGGCATATTCTAATATCTCCATTAGTTAAAATATAGCAGGCAGTATGGTGAACGTCAAGCAATAAGGCCGGAAATTTTGGGAATTTAAGATAAAACCTTTTTTAAAGAAGGTTTTGGTGTATATATTTAATTTTCATATAATTCTATAAAATTCAGGTTGTACCGCAAGGCCTTTTTGATCCTTAAATTAGCCTCGATATAAATTTTTAAAATTTCACAAAAAGATTTCAAAAAAGATTGTCCTTGTTTTATTTTGTTCAGTTTTTCTAAATTTAAATAATAAATATAGAGGCCAATCGGACAACAGCAATACTTATAATATTTGCATTTTAAACAATCAAGGCCGCTTTCTTTAAAAAAATCGTTTCCTATTTTATCTAAAAGTTGTAATCTTTTGTTGTTGTCGATGCCTTCCTGGATATTTCCTACGATATATTTTTCCCTTGGTTTTTTTTCTAAAGCAAAGGCCCTGTCACAAAGGTAGAAGTTTTTGTCAACATCAATATGGATTTTTCCACAGACGGAAAGCTTGTTACCACTCTCATCATTAACAAATCTACGCAATAAAGATGTTTTGAACGTTTTTCCTCCCCCTTTTACGAGTTTTATATAATAAGATTCGAAATTTTTCATGGCGTTCCTTATTTTCTCCAGGTCGCGTTCTTGCCAATTCGCGTATAAATCCGGGACGAAATCAATCCAGACAAAACCTTTATTATTCAGGAAGTCCAGGTTTTCTAATAATCGTTTTGTCCCATTAGGAATAAGAACCATGGATGCCGCCAATGGTAAGTCGCCAAAGTTTATGCGATCAATATTCCTGATGATTTGATCAAAGCTTGATTTTTTAGGGTTTGATTTGAAAGGCCTGTTTTGATCGTGCGTTAATCTGTCTCCATCGATACTTATGCGAAAACTTATTTTGTTTTTTATGAAAAAATCCACCATTTCCTGATTTAGGAAAGTTCCGTTTGTTACCAGTGACGCGATTAGGGTAATGTTTTTCTTGTTTGCTTCATTTTTTGCGTAATTGTAGATTTTTTTTATCAAAGGAAACTCTAATGTTGGTTCTCCTCCCATAAAACTGATCGCTTTTTTCTTCCCGGGATAACTAAACAAGATGTCTATGCTTTTTTTTAGGGAACCCTCATCCAATGTCCCGAGGGTGACATTGTCTGTCCCTTCTTTATGCAGGAAACAATAATGGCAATGTAAATTGCACTTTCTGGTAAAGAATAAGTCCAGGTCGGAGGGAGTATTTTTACTAATTATTTTTTTAATTTTAGTTTTGGCTATCATCAACAGAAGGGATTTTTTCTAACCAGTTTTCAAAAACAGCCCGGTATTTTTTGTTCTGGATTTTTGAAAAGAGGTAGTCAAACATGGCCATATTAATTTTACAACGGTCGGTATTGGGGATTTGAGGGAAAATTGTGTCATATTCGACAAAGTTGGCAACCGGGCAAGTTCCGCAATAGGGTTTGTAAGCACAATCACTGCAGCTAACGTGGTTGTCAAGACAAGAAGCCACGCACAGTGTTTTTGTGACAGGATTGTCAATTAATTGGTTGAAGTTGTTGTCTTTTACATTTCCCAGTAAAAAGTTTTCATAGCCCATACGAAAAGCCATTCTCCCCTCATCGCAGGAATAAATAGCCCCGTCATAATTAAAAGCCATCTGCCCTATTCCTGCTCCGCATGGAGAGCGCATCTCAAAATATCCAGGATCAATGCCACCCAGGATTTTTTTTAAAGCATAGGCAGAACTTCTTTCTATAAAGAAGTTGCCCTCTAGATTTAAAGCGAGGATGTGATCCATGGTTTTTCGATAGAAAACAATAAAATTGTCAGCTGTGTACCCAATTTGATCAAACATATTTCTTTCCAGCCCAAATGGGCTTAGCTGACGGAGGAAGATTTTATTAAAACCATTTTTTCGATACGCGGCAATGATTTCTTTTCCGTAAGGGAGAGAAAATTTACTGACTGTTAAAATCGCGTTGAGCTCATCTACAAATTTTCCGGGCGATGCCTTTCTTTTTTGTTTGATGGCCGACTGAATCTTTTTGATTTGGCCGGAAACAGACGCGTAACTTGTCCCTTTCTCTAAACAGGGCCGGTTTTTGTTGTGAACTTTTGCTGGCCCATCAAGGGAACAGGAGATGCTTACCCCGTTATTTATCAGAAATCTTATTTTTTTATCATCTAAGAGTGTAAGGTTCGAAACTAAGCTGGTTTTGAGTTTTTTATCTTTTATTTTATTAAGTTCATTAGCATATTTGACAATAAATTTCAGTGTCGGCCAATTCATTGTGGGTTCCCCGCCCTGAAATTCAATCCCGATATGCTGCGATGGGGTTCTGAAAATGATATCAACTGCTTTCTTTGCGGTTGTTTCACTCATATCAAAGCCTTTGGATCTTGGCCTTTCAGGCGTGGCCTGGCAATATAAACAACGGTGGTTGCAGCGCAAAGTTAAAACAAATATGAAAAGGCTTGGCCCTTGCATGTACGTGGAGTAATTATGGTCCAGGTATCGCGAAGCCTGGGGGGCGAGATTTTTTTTGTTGATATCGATAAAATTTTTATCTGCTAGTTGAGAATAGATTTTATCATTTTTTTTGATTTTTCCGTTAATGAGCCGGCCGAAGTCTGTTAGTGATAAAGTTTCCCAGTCTCCACCTTCATTGGTGATGATGTATTTATTTCGTAATTTTCTGAACCTTAAATTCCCTGGCCGGGAGCAATCCATACTTTTAGTTGAGCTCATGTTGAATATCCGCGCATAATACGTAATTTTTGAATTCATCGATGATTTTTTCTGCGTCTTCTGTTTTTCCGGCAAAGCGTATTGCTACATCGATATGTTTTTCATGGTCGGTAATTTTAAAATTGACAAAATCTCTGTAAGCCCTGGAAGCGGATTTTACGCTTTTAAGGGTATACAAATTTTTATTGAATTCTAATCGGGTTTCTGTTTTCATGGCATTATTGTGTCTTCATGATCCCTAGCGGATCGCTTTCGTAATCATCGCCTGTATCTTCCGGCCCCTCTGATTCCAGTTCCTTTTTTAAGGCTTCGATTTCTTTTTCAATTTTCTTTATTTCGACATCATCTTCGTTTTCCGGACCCTTATTTTCTTCCGGTTTCTCGAGTGCGGCGGTAATAGCTCCTCCAACGACATACTCTAAAATCTTTTTGTTCTTTTTTGAGATGTCTTTTCGCAGGATGGCGTTTAAAAGTTCATTTGCAAATTCCCCTTTTAGGCTATTGAGCTGCTTTTTTGTCAGGATTTTTTTGCCTTTGAAAGAAACGGTTATTTCATTTCTTTTAGGGTTGTCCAGGAAAATGTAAACACGGTCGATGAAAGTATAGCATGCCTTAAAAATAACATCCCTCGGATAAATTTTTGAGTTTAAGGAAAAAATGATTTCGTTGTTTTCCAGCTTTTTATGAGTTTTCATATCCCTGATCCCCTGTTAATGGAATTTTTTTCAATTTTTACCAATGTTTTATATCATAATTAAGAATATGTTGTTTGTCCATAAGGATTTGTATAAAATTTAGAAAATATGTGTATATATAGGTTTTAGGATTAGATGTGGGATATTTTGTAAAAAGATATTGTTTTTATTAGACTTTTTTAAAAAAAATTGTATACTTTAAATATGCGATTGTTTTCAAGAAAAGCACAAGCCACCATAGAATATGCTCTTATAGGAACCCTTGTCATTGCCAGTGTGTTGATTATGGGCCCGGAAGTTATCCGTTCGATAAATGCTTATTTTAAAGGGATGGAAGATGAGGTCGAAGATTCGTTCCGGGAAGATATGGAGCAATCCCCTTTAACGAATTTTCCTGTGCCGGAGTGTAATTGTACAGGGTTGGTAGATTCCGGGGTGTGCGGGAATGATGAAAACTGCACACGCTATGAACGGGTATTTATTAACACCTGTACGCCAGTGGGATGTGAGGTTGACCTTATTGGATTTGGGGTTAATGTGGAAATGATGGGCTGTGAAGGTGATAGCAGTTGTTGTAATGACTGGATTTCAACAGGCAAATGTGGGGCTAACGCGGATACTGCGAATGGAGGTTTTACCGATGGCGGCTGCGATGATGGGACACTGGAATATTATCGTTTCTGCGGTCCGGATGATCATGATCCATACCCACCTCCTGCTTTACTGCTTGACGGTATCGAATTTACTTGTTCAAATGAGCCGGAATGCTGTGATGACCCGTGTGCCCCTGCCAACGAGTGTATAGAATATCCTCCGGTTTGTAATTATGGCTGTGAAGGTGATTATTATTTGAATCCGGTAACCCACCTCCCGGATGGCCCGGCCGATCCCCCGGGTAATACAACATGGTGTGGTATCGGAGATGAATACAAGAGCGAGTTGTTAAGTGATACGAATATAACTTATGTAGCTATTGGAGCGTGTACTGGAGCAAAGTGTGAAGCCCAGTGTATAACAGATCGTCATGATGCTTATAATGTTCCACCGGTTGGCTGTCGCTGTCCGACAGGTCTGGGTTTTGTTGTTGTGGATCTTCCTGATGGCAGCACGTCCTGTGAATGCGATGCAGGTGGTAATTATTTCTGGGTAGATTAGTCGGAGTGAATTTTATAGTATCATGAATTTCAAAAGACCCCAAACGAAATTCCTACACGGCCATAAAATAGATGCGAGCAATCAAAAACATCAAGCGAGCTTGTTTTATAGTATCAGGAATTTCAAAAGACTCCAAACGAAATTCCTGCACGGCCATAAAATAGATGCGAGCAATCAAAAATATCAAGCGAACTTATTTTACACCCGTCCCTTTCCTTCTGTAATATCTTTTATAGCCATTTCAACAACCGCAAGGTCCCATCCGTGAGATATAATTTCTTTTTTAATTTCATCTGGATCAGCGTTCGCCAGGCAATGATGATTTCTTAAAAATTCTTTTAAAATATTCAGATTGTATTTCTGATGTTTATTAAGTTGCCATCCCAGCGTTCTTTCCTTAACAGGCCTGTTCATAAAATAAGCGATCCCCCCTATCGCGAGAGGCAATAAAAGCACAGCCAAAGAGCTGTAAAAATGATACGCGGGCGATGTTCCTAAAAGATAGGCGGCACTGCTCCAGAAAACATCAAAAAGAAAGTGGGCGATAATAACAGGTATAATCCCATAACGCAGATAAACAAAAGATAAAAATAATCCTAAGCACGTAACTTCCAGTCCCCGAAACCACATCGGAAAAACCGCGTACGTGCTATGCCCATACCCCCAGACAATCGAGGCGATAAGAACCGCTAAAAATGTGTTTTTTAAGAATTTTTTTCCGAGGTTAATCGAAAATAAGCGGAAGGCGATTTCTTCAGAAAGGCTCGCGCTTGCGCCAATGATAAAGGCCGAAAGAAAAGGAATGTAACAGGTTGAAAACATAGCCATCCAGGAATATTCAACCCATACGCCGAGATAGTTTTGGCCAAACGCGAAGGCTGAAGATTGAATGCCGATCATGATCATAGCAACCAGATATCCCAGGACGATCATCTGAAAGACATCCCGCGAAAAGAATGTTGTTGTTAAATAATGCAAAAAAGAACTTTTCTTTTTTTGCGGAAAAACCTCATAACGCAACGATTCTCCAGCCAGGGATGGCATGAGGATGCCTATTGTTACGATAAAGGCGTCGAGGAAAAATCCGGAGATATTTCGCCACAAGTAGGATGCGAATGATGAGGTGGTCCTGTATTGATAAAGGATACTTTCAAAGTTATTTATGTAAGACAGTAAATGGAGAATAAATAAGAATCCGGTCAGCCCTAAACAAAATTTTTTGATGGTATGCGTAACAATGTCATTGCGGCGTATAATGACATAAAAAATTGAGGCGGTTAAAAGCAGATAAAACGATATTCGAAAAAAGACGGCAAGGTTACGCCCCACATTTTTTTGGCGCTCAAGGAATCGTGAGAATTGGTTAGGGATGTCGAGTTTTTGTTTATAAAAAGACAGGATTTCATCTCCGGAAATAGTTGCGCCGGTGATAAGCTTTGCGCTGCCAGAGTCTTTTTCGTCGGTCCATTTTACAAAGACATTTTTTTTGGCCCAGGAAAAATGATAGTTTGTGCGGTTATCGTATTCTGTTGACAAGTTGCCTTTAAGAACATAATTGTCGGGATTAAAGTTAAACTTCGTTTTTAAGAATTGGATGACTTTTTGTTTGGCAGTTTCTTCGTCCTGGCCTGGCCGGGCGGCGTTCGCCTTTATCTTGTGCACAAAACCGATGATTTCTCCTGTGGCGGCGCTGATCCGGACGTTAAACTCGTCCTTCTCGTTCTCGCGATAAAAGCGGACTCGCCAAAAGAATAACTCATGATCGTGCCTTCTGAGGAAATTGAGTTCCTCTTTGTATCCTAATGATTTTTGCAGATATTGATCTGTGGTGGGGGTGCTGACAAAAATAGTTGCATAGCTGTAGCCTGTAATGTCGTCCCCTCTCTCTTCAATGAGGTAGGCCTTGGCAATATTAATCGCTGTTTTTTTGTCGATAGAAAGGTCAATAAAGGAAAGCTGCGGATATGTCAGGCAAAACCAGGCAATAAAGGAAATAAAAGCAAATGTCGAAAAACGTAACCAGGTCTTTTTTGAGATCATAATATTTTATCGCGAGCTTATTTTAGAGAAGCGGTATGACTTCTTTGGGTAACCGTTTTAGTTCTTGTGTCCCCAGGACTTTAACAGCCCAGCGGACTAATTTTAATTTTTGTTTTAGCCTGTCATCCGGCTCTGTCACTTTTGCCAGGCGTCTTCGTGTTAAGAAAAAAACGCGCCTTAAATTTTTAAACAAAATTCTTGCTTCCCGCGCCCGGTTGTTTCCTGTGTCGATAATATCGTTGAGGGCCGCGTAAGCAGATTCATTGATTGTTGAATTGTAGTGGTTTAATTTCTGGATTAATGCCGGCATCATAGAATCATAATATTTATACCGATCCATACGGCAGAGGGTGTGCATGATCTCAACTTGAACAAAAGCGGAATTTGTTTTATTAAGACGGCGCAGCAATATTTTCTCAATGATGCGTTTTTCGCGTGAAAAAACTTCCTGGCTGTACTTTTCTTTAAAAACATGCACGGCGGCTGCCATTTGGTAGGGTGTAATTGTGTCATCTTGAATCATTGCCAGAAGAATTTCTTTTGATCGTTCTGCGTAGCTGTTTGCCCATCCGTCAAGCAAACGTTTGTCATCGAAAATGGGTTTTTGTTGTGGAGAAATTTCCTTTAACGCGGGAGATGTTAGTGCGGTTTCGTCTTGTGGCGTCTGGCTGTACACAGGAGAGACAGTAATTCCGACGAGCAACATTATGAAGATAGCAATTTCCGGTTTTTGAATATTCATTTTAGAACTCCATTGAAAAATCAATATCTTTAGATGAATGGGTTAACGCGCCGATGGAAATGCGGTCAACGCCGGTTTTCGCGACAGCTTTTACATTTTGCAAGGTGATCCCTCCCGACGCCTCCAGCAAGCAGGGCTTTTTATGTTTTTTGTTCAGGACAACTGCTTTTTGTATTTGTTGTGTTGTCATATTGTCGAGTAAAATGACATCAGGATGTGCTTCGATGTCTTCCTCAAATTGATCTAACGTGTCCACTTCAACGATAATAGGTTTTTTTGTCTTTTTTTTCATCAGGCGGATCGCGTCCGGCATGGATAAGTTTTTTTTGTTGGCCAGGCGATGGTTATCCTTTATAAGCACCATTTCATTAAGGCAGAATCTGTGGTTAACGCCTCCCCCTAAGCGCACGGCCATTTTTGCTAAAACCCTCAATCCCGGAAGGGTTTTCCGTGTATCCATGATCGCGGCCTTATACGGACGAATCGTCTTAACATATTGATGTGTCATAGTAGCAATGCCGGAAAAATAGGCCAGAAAGTTTAACGCGGTCCTTTCTCCTGATAATAGAGCCCGGGTTTTGCACTTTATCGTAATTACCGTGTCGTTCTTTTTAACCATATTGCCATCATTGCGGGCAGCCTTAAATTGTGCCTTTGGATCTAATGCCTTGAAAACTTCTTTAACGAGGGTGATCCCGCAGATAACAGCATCTTCTCTGGCAATAATTGTGCCTGATGATATCTTGTCATTAGGGATTAATCCTCTTGTTGTTATATCGTTATTACAGCTGTCCTCTTTCAGGGCTGCTCTTACTAGCCGCGTGATTTCTTTATTTGTGATGGTTTGTCGCTTTGCTATCATAAGTATACCTGTTTATTCCAGATTCTTGATTGTTGTTTCGAGTTCCTTTGTTTTTGCCTCCAGGCTTTCCAATCGCTCTTTTTCTTTAGCAACAACATCTTTAGGTGCTTTTTTAACAAAATTTTCATTTTGCAGGCGTTTGTTGATCCCAGTGCTTGCTTTTTTTTGTTCCTCAATTTGCGCGAGGATGCGTTTTTTCTCCTCGGTGATATCAATCAGGTTTCCAAGTGGAAGGCAGAACTTGATTTTCTTCACAATTCCAAATGCCGCATCTTTGACCTCTTCAATGGAATCTCTGATTTCCAGGTTGTCGATTTTTAATAGAATTTTTAAAGTGTCGGTATTTTTTTCAATGAGTTGGGCCTGTTCATCGCGCGTGGCAAATAAACAATTAATTGTTTGATGGCGCTTGATGTTCCATTGGGATCTTAAATTACGAATGGAACTGACAATATCCATCAAGGTTGCCATATCGTTTTCGATATTCTGATTGATAAAGTTTTTCTGAACTTGTGGCCAGCTTTCCAGGGAAACCGGTTTGTCCGAAATGCCTAGATGTTCCCAGATCTCCTCGGTGACAAATGGCATAA
>JAGLHE010000007.1 GCA_023143685.1 Candidatus Omnitrophota bacterium | reverse complement strand
GTCTTTGAAATTCCTATACTATAAAGTTTACCGTTTTTTATATCCGTGCCCCTGCTCTTTCCCTTAACTCCTCAACCAGATCACAAGAAATTTTCTGCTTGCCGATATATGTATACTTTTTCACATCTCCGTGAGAATCCGAGCCTCCCGTCATGGCAAGCCCATGTTTAGAAGCAATTTTTTCATAATAACGATAAATAGCGGCTGAACAATTATGATAATAAACCTCAACGCCGTCTAATCCGGCCTCAACAAGACTCGGGATCAATTCATCCCGATTGGTAACCATAGGATGCGCTAAAACAGCTGCCCCTCCAGCCGCCTTAATTAAAGTGATCGCCTCTTGCGGTGTTTGCTTATATTTCGGAACATACGTCGAGCAATGCTCACCTAAATACTTATCAAAGGCTTCAGAATTATTACTGGCCCACCCCTTCTGAACTAAAACAAAAGCTAAGTGAGCGCGCCCGACCGCATCAGCCTCTGTCCGACGAAAAACTTCTTCAAAAGTAATATTATCAATTCCATGCACTTGAAGATTTTCGATTATTTTATGAATACGCTCAATTCGAATTTGCTGAAACCTTTTTAGTTTTTTTGCAAAATTCTCATTTTGGCAATCAACAAAATAACCCAAAATATGAATGTCTTTGTTATCTACTTCACAAGACAGCTCAACCCCGGACACAATTTCAAGGTCATAATCTTGCGCGGCCTGGACTGTAGGCATAACACCGTCTACGGTATCATGATCTGTGATCGCAATGCAGGAAAGGCCCTGGGCAACAGCTTGTCGGACAACATCTTGGGGAGAAGAGCTGCTATCAGAAAAACATGTGTGGATATGAAGGTCGGCAAATTTTGTCACGAAGAAATTTCGGTTTTATGTATTTTATCTAAAATCCCATTCACAAACTTGCTAGACTCCAAATCGCCGTATTTCTTTGCAAGCTCAACAGCTTCGTTAATAGTGACTTTGGGGGGAATATCTGAAGCATAGAACAATTCATAAACACCCAGGCGAAGAATATTACGATCAATGACCGCCATACGCTTGAGTTGCCAGTTAGTGGCATATTCCATAATTTTTTTATCGATCACTTCAAGATTACGGATTACGCCCAATACTAAACGGGAAGAGAACTCCTGAACTTCGTTCTCAACCTCTCCCTCTGCTTCCCAATAATCGTTAAGCGTCGGCTCGATCTCTCTACGAGTAATCTCCTTTTGATAAAGGATCTTTAAAACACATTCTCGCGCTAACGTTCGCTTTCGCATAACATCCCTTTCATAGAACAAAAAAATTGGCAAGTACGAGGTGCAATGCACGAAGTACGAAGTACAAAATAAAAATCTAAATCTTCTTTAAAACATCGACCATCTCAATAGCGGCTAACGCTGCATCGCGGCCTTTATTCGTTCCCTTTTTTTGTGCGCGGGCTGAAACATTACCCATTGTCTCTGCAGCCAAAACTTCAAAAATAACCGGCTTACCTGTTGTTAAAGATGCCTGCAAGATTCCTTGTGCAGCCCCTTGCGCGACTAATTCGTAATGATAGGTCTCTCCTCGGATAACAGCACCTAAACAAATAACCGCATCAACGCTCTTTTTGCGTGCCAGTTTCAAGGCAACAACCGGAATTTCAAATGCGCCCGGTACCCATGTCACCATAATGTCGTTGTTGGCAACACCATTTTTAGCCAGTTCATCCAAACAAGCGTCTAATAAACGTTGTGTGATAACCTCATTAAAACGTGCAACAACAATAGCGTATTTACTTTTCTTTACTCTTTTTTTCATAACAATTTATTCTTTCTCCAGGCCTCGCCACTGACCACCCGCCATTAACTATTCACCATTAACCATTATTATCCAACTCCAAAATATGCCCTAATTTATCTTTTTTCGTTTTTAAATAATTCTTATTTAATTCATTATGCTCAATTTGTATCGGAACACGTTCGACAACTGTCAAACCATACCCTTCAAGCCCGACAATTTTTCTTGGATTATTGGTCAAAAGACAAATCTGCTTGACACCCAAGTCGGCTAGGATCTGAGCACCAATCCCATAATCCCTTAAATCAGCGGCAAAACCCAACGCCTCGTTGGCTTCGACAGTATCCATTCCGTCATCCTGAAGATTGTATGCCTTTAATTTATTTAAAAGGCCGATCCCTCGCCCTTCTTGTCGCATATAAAGAAGAATTCCCGAGCCATTTTCACTAATAGCCTTCATAGCTGCATGAAGCTGTTCATTACAGTCACATCGATGAGATCCAAAAACATCTCCTGTCAGGCATTCTGACTGTACCCGAACCAATTCCGGAACCGTGCCGTCGACATCCCCCAGGACAAGGGCCAAATGTGCTGTTCCATCAACTTTGGATTCATATCCATAAACCTTAAATGTTCCATGTTCTGTTGGAAGAGTAGTTTCGGCTTCCCGCTCAATCATCGCTTCAGAATTACGGCGATACTCAATAAGACTCGCAATCGAACAAATCTTAATATTATGCTTTTTAGAGAATTTAAAAATTTCTTCTGTGCGAGACATTGTCCCATCTTCATTCATAATTTCACAAATTACACCTGCGGGATAAAGTCCGGCAATACGCATCAAATCCACAGACGCTTCAGTATGCCCGGCCCGGACAAGGGTTCCACCACGACGAGCACGCAACGGGAACAAATGTCCCGGCGTTTCTAAATCACCCGGATTTGTTTTTGGATCAGTCAAAAGCTTAACAGTATACGATCGGTCATACGCGGAAATCCCTGTTGTAATCCCCTTAGCGGCATCAACAGAAATCGCCCAACCGGTATTACTTAACTTGTGTTGATGGTGTGACAAAACGTTATCTTTCATCGGATGCAAGCCCAGTTCATCCAAACGGGCTTCTTCCATCGGCACACAAATCAAACCTCTCGCATGTGTTGCCATAAAATTGATTTTTTCCGGTGTAATAAATTCTGCCGCAATAAGGATATCCCCTTCATTCTCACGCCCTTCATCATCCATCACAACAATCATTTCACCCGCTTTTAAATCTTTGATAACTTCTTCGATTGGACTAAACATAACGTTCCTCTTTGTAATAAGTTATTAAAATAAGTTCGCTTGATATTTTTGTTTGCTCACAACTATTTTATGGCCGT
>JAGLHE010000069.1 GCA_023143685.1 Candidatus Omnitrophota bacterium | reverse complement strand
ATATTTGTATTACGGATCACAACAGTAAAATTATAAAAGAATTTCAAATCACACACAACGTCGAAGGCTTTACAAAATTTGATCATCAGTTAAGCGTCTATGACAAAACCCAAATACTCATCTGCATCGAAACCAACAGCGGTCTATTCTTCGATCACTTAATTCAATTTGAATATCGTGTTTATTCTGTTAATCCCGGTGCTCTTGTTGATTACCGAAAGTCTCATTCTTTAAGCGGCAGCAAGAATGATAAACTTGATGCCAAACTCCTATCCAATTATCTTCGCGAAAACATTCACCGGCTTAAAGAGTATCAACGTAACAGTGCACACACTCGTATTTTAAAACTTCTAACCGAAGACCGTCAACGTTTGCTCAAAGAACGGATTCGTTTAGAAAATCAATTGATTAATTCACTGAAACTCTTCTACCCCGTCGCTCTTAAATTATTCTGCGACCTCACCGGAGAAATCTCCTTAAAGTT
Source organism: Candidatus Omnitrophota bacterium (assembly GCA_023143685.1). Lineage (GTDB taxonomy): Bacteria > Omnitrophota > Gorgyraeia > Zapsychrales > JANLHA01 > JAGLHE01. Next base: position 5,641 of record JAGLHE010000069.1, on the reverse strand, counting down.
CCTTTTAAAATATTCAACCCCTCAGAAATCCAACAAATTAACTCTTGAAAAATTAAAAACTTTTCTTAAGAAACATAATTATTCCAATCCAAAAAGAACAGATGATATATTTGCTTTATTAAAAGAAAAACAACCTTCCGCCCCGGAAATATTTATCCAGGCCAAACAATATTTTATTAAATCTATTATTCCTTTAATCAAAACTCTTAATGCTCAAATAAAAAGCTACGATAAAGAAATCAAAATACACTACGAACAACATCCCGACATAAACATCTTCAATACTCTTCCCGGCGTCGGAAAAATAATTGGCCCAAAACTCTTAGCTTGCTTTGGTGACCAACGTGATCAGTTCCCACACTTTAACAATATCCAATGCCTCGCAGGCACAGCTCCTGTCACTAAAAGAAGCGGCAAATACTGTCACGTCTATTTTCGCTTCGCCTGCAACAAATTCTTTAGAAATACCATGCACGACCTTGCCTTTTGCAGTTTATCCTACTCCGTCTGGGCTCGAGCTTATTACGATAAACAAAAACTTAAAGGTCATACTCACTCTGAGGCCCTAAGAGCTCTTGCCAATAAATGGTTGAAAATTATTCACTGCTTATGGACCAAACATCTAACCTACGACGAAAACTATCATCTGGCCCAAATCACTAGAAGAAACATGGAGGCTGCTGTTATGAATAATTGAATAATTTTCTGATTATTAAATTAGAGGTTGACATAGAAAGACAGGTTATGAGACCAGGGAAAACTATGCTTGCCGTCATACACAAAAAAGCCTTGGCCATCGGATAGTCTTTCCCGCTTTCGTAAATGTTTTTAATCCATTCAACACCGATTTCGGGATACGGCTTGTGCGCTTGACTTCGAAAGCCAATAATCCCTTGTGGCCATTCAGCACCAAACCAATTTCGACATGGTTGGAGGTTTCCCAATAGATTGCCTCGTCGGCTTGATAATTTTTTAGCCTCCTCGCAATGACAATGAAATGACAATAACGGTATAAGGGCTATAATTCGCTTAAAGTAGTGCCATTAGGCGTTGACCCCTCTGGCATACCCGCAATATTCGGGTGAATAATTTCTGTATATTTTGACGGTCTTTGTTATAATTCAATACGATAGAAATCTCAACTTAGTTATTAAAAGCTTGTTTTCCCACATTTAAAAATTTTACTATTTAAACTGTATTCAGTTAAGCGTCACTAAAAATAAGGAGTTAATACCAAATGAAACCTATTGTTGATTATCATATGCACACATTTTTGTGTGGCCATGCCAGCGGCCAGCCGCACGAGTATATTCAGGCTGCGGTTGCAGCCGGATTAGAAGAGGCCGGGTTTTCCGACCATGCCCCTCTTGTTTCACATGACGATCCGACGTTGACCATGAGCCGTGATCAATTGCCTCAATATCATCATATGATTGAGGATGTGCGCGCGCGATTTGATGGACAGATCCGTGTGCGCGTCGGGATTGAGGCGGATTTTCTTGAAGGATGTGAGAACAAAACCAGAGAAATCCTCGACGGCTATGCATACGATTATGTGATCGGGTCTGTTCATTATATTGAGAACTGGGGGTTTGATGATCCCAAGGAAGTTGAGAAATGGAAACAGGCTGATGTTGATCAGGTGTATCGTCAATATTATCTGTACTTGCGGAAAAGCGCGCAGTCAGGGTTGTTTGATATTATGGGGCATGTGGACCTGGTTAAGAAATTTGGACATCGGCCAAGCCAAACCCTTTTTGAAGAAATTAAAAAAACAGCTGATACTTTTAAAGACGCTGGTGTCGCGATTGAGATTAATACATCCGGATTGCGTAAACCCGCGAAAGAGATGTATCCGGCCTTGGAGGATTTGAAAATTTATTGTGAGCGAGGGGTCCCGTTTACCTTTGGTTCGGATGCGCATCAACCACAAGAAGTTGGAATGGATTTTGACAAGGCGGCTGCGCTTGCAAAAGAAGCAGGATATCAAGAGTATGTGTTGTTTGAAAACAGGGAGATTTGTCAGAAGGTGAAATTATAATGCGCAGGTTGTCATAAAAGTTTTTTAGTTTAGCAGGTTTTGATGGCTTGCGTTTTTATGGTGTCGCGACGTGTTATTTTATCGAAATCAGAATTGAGTTGTTGGAACCAGGGGCATTGATGACAGTGGGCGAGGTGCCCTTCTTTAAGTTTTGTGCATTGTCGGTTACGGCTGGCAATGTATCCGGCGGCTTTCCAGCAGGTCCTGCCAAGGTGTTGTTTTGACGCACTACATTTTTTCTTAATTTTTTCAGGGCAGTTCCAAAATTCCCAGCAATCTTGACTTGTGTTTTTTTGGATCATGGATGGCTATCCCTTATTGACAAATAACAGTATAGCACATCTTTTGAAAACTGCGTATTTTTTCTTAGAGGCGGGTATTATTACGTATTTTCTGAGTTTGACGCGTTTTGATCTTTGTCGTTCTTTAGTAAATATTTATTTATTTCATTTAACAATGACAAACGTTTTACAGGTTTTAATATAACGCCTTGCATCCCGGCATTCAGGCACGATTCCTTTGATTCCGTATCAACATTAGCTGTTAACCCGACAATCGGTACATGCGCGCATGGCCCATTGCCCGAGCAGATATGCCGTGTTGCATCAATGCCATTTATTCCGGGCATCTGCATGTCCATCAAAATAAGATCAAATGATTCGTGTTGGCATTTTTCGATTGCGCCTTTACCATCTTCAACAATTGTAACCTTGTGCCCCGCGCTCTCCAAATGCGTTCTGAACACTATTTGATTCGATTCGTAGTCTTCCGCGACAAGGATGGAAGCTTTTTTGTGATGTGAGTCGTTAAAAGAAATCTTGTTGCTTGAAGCCATTTCCGTTTGTATATCAGCGGCCTGCTCTTTCGAACATTTTTTAAAAACAGCAGTAAACCAGAATGTGCTGCCTTTCCCCGGTTCGCTTTCAATATTAATCTCACCACCCATTAATTTTATAAAATCTTTAGCGATTGTTGTGCCAAGCCCGGTGCCGCCATATTCCCTTGTTGTAGAACTATCGGCTTGTGTAAAGCTTTCAAAGATTGTCTCCTGCCGTTCTTTTGGAATACCGATACCGCTATCTATTACAGAAAATTTAAGAACGTCTTCTTCCGGGCGGTCTTCAATCTTTTCAATATTGATTTTGATAAAACCCTGATCGGTGAATTTTATTGCATTGCCGACAAGATTAGTTAATATCTGGCGAAGCCGTAATGGATCACCTATGATGAAACTCGGGACAGTCTCTCCTTTTGAAATGTCAAAAGCCAGGCCTTTTTCTTTGATCTTTGGCGCAAAACTATCGCGCATCCCATTTAAGATATCGTCCAGGTTGACCGGAATGTGTTCTAATTGAATTTTTCCAGTTTCAATCTTTGCATGGTCAAGAAGCTGGTTAATTAAAAGCAACAGGTCTTCTGACTCTTTTAAGATGGCGTGAGAATTTTTAATTATGGCCTCGACATCGTCTTCATCTATATTGATTTCACTGAAACCAATAATACAATTAAGAGGTGTCCGTATCTCATGTGATATATTCGACAAAAATTGACTCTTTGCCTGATTTGCCTTCTCAGCTGCTTCTTTAGCAAAATCCGCGTCTTGTTTCGCGAATTTAAGTTCAACATGCGCTTCAGAAATCTCAATTGCTGCCATTTCAGTTTGTTCTTTAGTATACTGAAGTTCTTCTTCCGCTTGTTTGCGTGCCGTTATATCAGCAAAGGCTTCCAGCAATACTTCTTCTCCGTCAACAACGATCGTTGATACAGTCTTTTCAATGGGTATTTTTCTGTTGTCTTTTGTAAGCAAAACTCTTTCCGAATTATTAATTTTTTCATTGTGGTCAATTATTGGACAATGCCCGACATCAGCAGGGCAGATTGTCTTATGACATACGCACCCTACGACTTCTTTCCTCGTCCGGCCCATCATGTTCAGGGCTTCCTGGTTCACATTCCGTATTTTCTTATCTTTACCAACAACTATTATCCCGAAAGGCATTTTATTCAAAATTGTTTGTGTGGTTTTAAACGCGTTAGTTAACTCAGCAGTACGTTGTTCTACTAAAAGTTCAAGATGGTTTTGATGAGCCTCAAGTTCTTGCTGCGCCTCTTTTAATTCAGAAATATTTTTTGTCGTGGCAAGAGTTCCAGTTTCTGTAATTTCAGTCCCGTCTCTCCGGAGTTTAATTGGAGCCAGGATTGACCTGGCGAGCAGGAATGCGATCACAACAGTTAATAAAGCACCTGCGATACTTACACCTATACTAACCAAATTAATAAATGTTGCTCTTTGCTCTGCCCGAACGAGTTCCTGTTCCATTTTTTTTGCTAGATTATTGATAAATTCAGATATTGTGTCCGTTTTTTCATGTTTTGGCCGAACATTATTAGTTTTATTGTAAGGCTCTAAAAATTCTTCTTTACCGGTAATTGCAAATCCCAGTTCTCCGGCCTCCATATCGGCAATAAGCTTGGAAAGATTATGTGAGTCACGAATTATGTTTTTAGAGATACGGACTGTTTCTTTATGGCTTTTTATAATTTCAGACAAGTTTTTCTCGAGGAAGAAAATGGATGGGATAAAAAATAGCAGGAAAATGCTGCCTAAAACTACAACCTTCCCTTTTATTGGAAATTTCAAAGTTTATCTCCTTTATTTATTTCGTCTGAGAGGGAACAGCATTCCCGCATAAGTTTTACAGTGTGATTTCATAAATTTTCGAATTCTTTTATATACATTTTTGCGTTATGGTCATTGCGAATTTGTTGCGTGACTCTGATAGCGTTGTTGGATATATTTTTCTAAAATGTTTATAAATTCGTTTTTGATATTTTTGCCTTTAAGAATTTTTTGTTGTTTTCCGTCGAAATAGACAGGGGCAACGGGTTTTTCAAAAGCGCCTGGAAGGCTGATGCCGATATCTGCATGCCGGCTTTCGCCTGGCCCATTTACAACACAGCCCATGATTGCAATATTTAGCCGTTCAACCCCGGGGTGCTTTTTTTGCCAGGCCGGCATTTTTTTAGCGATATGTTTGTTAATATCTGATGCAAGTTTTTGATAGTAATCACTATTTGTGCGGCCGCAGCCTGGACAGCTGGTGACCTTCGGGGCAAAGTACCGCAGGCCCATGGACTGGAGCAGGGCTTTGCACACCTCGACTTCTCTCCGTCGGGAAATGCCGGGTTGTGGGGTTAACGAAACGCGGATAGTGTCGCCGATCCCCTGTTGTAGAAGAATCGCAAGTGCGGCAGAACTTGATGTAATGCCGTCAACATCTGAGCCGGCTTCAGTTAGCCCCAAGTGAAGAGCGAAATCGCATTTTTCGGCGAGTCGTGTGTAAACTTCCACCATGTCTTGCAGGTTGGACATTTTAACAGAAAGAATGATTTGATTTTTTCTTAACCCCGACTTGATCGCGTAATTTGTACTATCCAAAGCGCTTTTGACCATCGCTTGATAAATGATTTCTTTGAGTGGTTTTGGATTTTTAAGTTTGGCATTTTTGTCCATCATCCGGGCTAACAATTCCCGGTTCAAGGAACCCCGGTTAACGCCAATGCGGATTGGTTTTTTATATTTTTTGGCGATCTTAATAA
>JAGLHE010000068.1 GCA_023143685.1 Candidatus Omnitrophota bacterium | reverse complement strand
CCAGGGCCTTGGCCATTTCAGGGTGTTTGGTGAGCAGTTGATGACCATTGAAATGAAAATCTCCGATAATCGGAGTGGCATAGCCTTTTTGTCGTAAGCGTTTAATGATTTCAGGCACGGCTTGCGCGGCTTTATCATCGTTTATAGTCCAACGCACAAGTTGTGATCCAGCCTTAACAAGCTCAATGGTTTGTGTGAGGGTAGCGTCGATGTCAGCTGTTGGCGTATCAGTCATTGACTGGATTACTACTGGATGCCGGCAGCCGATAAGGATATTGCCTATTTGGACGGTTGGAGTTTTGCGACGTTTTTGTTGGTTCATTATTAATATTTGTATATTAAAATAAGGATGTTATAATTTTTTATTATAGTGAACTCCCACATGTGATGCAAAGAAAATAATAATTACAATTTGAGCTCATCAGTATCGAAAATCTGTACTCAGCTGTGTTTTGAAAAGGATTAAGAATGGAAATTCATTTAGCAAGAACACAAGGGTTTTGCGCAGGCGTGGCAACAGCGGTTGAGATTGTTAACCGGGCTTTGGAAAAATATGGGACACCGCTCTGCGTTTATCACGAAATTGTTCATAATACGCATGTTGTAAATGATTTTCGTCGACGGGGCGTTGTTTTTGTTGAGGATTTGTCGGATGTTCCGCAAGGGAGCCCGGTTATTTTCAGTGCGCATGGAATCCCCCCTCCAATTTTGGATGAAGCAAAACAGCGGAATTTAAAGATTGTTAACGCTACCTGTCCGTTAGTGAGCAAGGTTCACAATGAGGCCATTAAAGCTTCAAAGAAAAAACAGCATGTTATTTTGTTGGGGCATAAAGGGCATCAGGAGGTTATCGGAACAGCTGGATACGTCGAGCCCGAACTTTTACATATTATTGAAAGGCGGGACGATATTGATGGGCTGGACATTGATCCCGGCCAGGAAGTTTCCTACATTACACAAACGACGTTGTCTGTTGATGAAACAAAAGATATCGTTGCGAAACTTAAGTCGAGGTTTCCGCGTTTGCTTGAACGGTCACGCGCGGATATTTGTTACGCGACACAAAATCGTCAGGATTCGGTTAAGGAACTTGCCAGGATATGCGACTTGGTTATTATTTGTGGTTCGCCGAATAGTTCAAACAGCAACCGGTTGCGTGAAACCGGGGCTAATGAAGGGGTTGAAAGTTTTATCATTGATAAAGCGGATGAATTTGATTTGAATCATTTAAAGGGCAAAGAAAAGGTCGGGGTCACTTCAGGCGCTTCTGTCCCCCGTTTTATCGTCGATGAATTGGTTGGAAAAATTTGTGCTGCGTATCCGGGAACCAAAGTCCATGCGTTTCCCGACCCGGAAAAAGAAGTAATGTTTAAATTACCAGAATTATAGAAAGAGGAAATAATGGCAAAATTGATCATTGATAATGTTGAATATGATGTCGCAGATGGCGAGCGGATTGATGAAGTTTGCCAGGAAGCCGGTGTTCCGTATAATTGCAACTCTGGCGTGTGCGGGTCATGCCAGATTGAAGTTTTAGAAGGTGAAGAAAATCTTAATGAACTTCAGGAAGAAGAACAGGATTTGGGTTTAGGCCGCACACGTCGGTTAAGTTGTATGTGTGTGATTAATAAGGGTGTGGTTAAGATTACTTATTAGCGCGGGATGTGCGAAGTTTGAAGTGTGAAGAAAAAACTTGTGCCTCACACTCCGCGCCTCGCACTTTATACCAGCAAAATTACTAATGTTTAAATTGTCCCCTACAATCTTGAATGTTGATGAACTGAAACAATCATTGCTTAAAAATGATAGCGTCGGAGCTTTTGTTAGTTTTGAGGGTTGGGTTCGCAATCAGAATGCTGATAAAAATGTTGTGGCTTTAGAGTACGAAGCCGCTGATTCGCTGTGTGAGCGTGAAACAGCTGAAATCATTAACGAGGCTAAGGCGAAATTTGAGGTTCAGGAAGTTTTGTGTTGTCACCGTACCGGAAAAGTTTCTGTCGGGGAGATGTCTGTTTGGATCGGTGTCACAGCTGTGCATCGGGATGCGGCATTTACGGCGTGTCGATTCGTTGTTGATGAATTGAAAAGGCGTGTGCCGATTTGGAAAAAAGAGTTTTATTCTGACGGGACGGTTGTTTGGCTGGAAGGCTGTAATGCGCAAACCGGGGTGCCCGGTACGTCGAGGTTGACAGAAGCAAATTATTACGATCGGCAAATAAAGATGCCCTGGGTCGGACAACACGGGCAGGAAAAAATCAAGAACGCCCGGATTTTAGTTGTGGGCGCGGGCGGTTTGGGGTGTGCTGCATTAACTTCCTTAGCGCAAATGGGGGTTGGAACAATCGGTGTTTGTGATCACGATGTTGTTGCTGCCGAAAATCTTCATCGTCAGCCCTTGTACCGCGTGGCCGATGTCAGCAGGCTTAAGGCGGAGATTGCGGCAGCGCAGCTAGAAGCGATTAATCCTTTTGTGAAAGTTAATGCTTGCGCGCAAAAGGTTGATGACAAAAATATTGAAGAATTAGCTGCACCGTATTTAGTACTCCTTGACTGCACCGATAATTTTGAGGCCAAGTTTCTTCTCCACGATTACGCTTACAAGAATCGCAAAGTATTGGTACATGCAAGCATTTACCAGGCCGAGGGGCAGTTACGAGTTTTTGATTTCTCAAGAGAACAGAAAGGGCCGTGTTTGCGGTGTCTGTGGCCGGAAGTGCCTCCCTCTGGCCCGTCGGATGCTCTTTCGCAACCTGCTGTCTTGGGTCCTGTGCCGAACATCCTTGGGCATTGGCAGGCGTTAGAATCGTTAAAGTGGATCCTGGATTTGCCGGACCAGTTGCAGCAACACACACTCGTTTTTAATGTTTTTACAAACGAGGTAGTTAAAATTAAGAATAAGCGTAATCCCGATTGTCCTCTGTGTGCAGAGCAATGATTTTTTCTAAATTTTGGAGTGAAAGGTTTGTGTGAATGGATTTAAAGATTGTTGAGGAATTAAAAATTTTGAAGAATGTTCTTGTCCAGGAAAATGTGTCATTGTCCGAGTTTACAACTTTCCGGTTAGGCGGATTGTGTCCGTGTGTTGTAACCTGCCAAAGGCCCGATCAGCTAGAAGCGGTTATTCAACGATTGACGCAGGCCGACATCCCTTTTGTTTTAATTGGTTTGGGGTCGAACATCCTTGTTTCCGACCAGGGGGTGGATTGTGTGGTCGTGCGATTTGTAAGTGGCGCGCCGAAGATTGCACTGGACGGTGAAGACTTGATTGTTGCCGCGAGTACTTTGCTGGACGACGTAGTTGTCTTTGCGCTTAAGCAGGGCCTTGAAGGGATTAATTTTGCGTCAGGCATCCCGGGGACTGTCGGCGGTGCGGTTGCAGGAAATGCGGGGGCATTCGGTAGTCAGATTAGTAATTGTTTGAAATCGGTTGAGGTTTTAACGTGCTCGGGAGAAAGAAAAGAATGTTTGCCGAGTGATTTGGATTTTCAGTACCGGGATTCGGCTTTGAAGCGCTCAGGAGAAATTGTTTTAACGGTCCGGTTTGCCTTGTGCCGGGGAGACCGGCAGAAACTTTTTAAGGAACGCGAAGAAATCTTAAATCTGCGTAAAGAAAAACATCCTGACATTTCTGTGCTCCCTTGCGCTGGAAGTTTTTTTAAAAATATTGAACCAGGTCCGCCTGAAAAAATGCGTCAGTCCGCCGGAGAGATTTGCGACCGCGTGGGCGCGAAAAAGATGCGCTGCGGTGGAGCAGCTGTCTTTGAGAAGCACGCGAATATTCTTGTGAATTCAAAAGAAGCTACAGCCCAGGACGTTTACAATCTTTCTCAAGAAATTGCCCGTCGGGTTAAAGAAGAATTTGGCGTTAATTTAGTGCGCGAGGTGCAATTGCTTGGTGAGTTCAGTTAACCGAAAGACGTGCCTGAGATCCCTTGCTTTCGCAACCCGCTTGGGCTTGCCTTTTTTCGGCGAAGTGGGCCGGTGAGGCATCAGCGCCGAGTCACGGGATCATTCAGTTGAGACGGAATCTTTTTTCTCCAACGCCCCTTTCATCGCGTGCCAGCAAAGGCTTGCGCATTTAATGCGCGACGGGTACTGCCAAATGCCGGAAAAAACGCTAAGTTTTCCTAAATGGTTCTCCTCTTGATCCGGGTGAAGCTCTCCTTTTACCAAGCGATGAAATTCATCAAAAAGGATGTCAACATCATTAATGTTTTTGCCTTTCAGGGCAGCGGTCATCATGGAAGCTGAAGCCCTGGAAATCGCACACCCGTCGCCATGAAAGGCAATATCTTCGACAATGTCTTGATCGTTAACGCAAATGTAAACCGTCAGGTGGTCACCACAAAGAGGGTTGTACCCTTCTGCCGTGTGTGTTGCTTCATCAATCTGACGAAAGTTTTTCGGCTTCTTATTGTGCTCAAGAATGACCTGCTGATAAAGTTCTTTTCGATTGTTTTCGTTCACTTTTATATTCCATTAAGCGCTAAACCACGCGGCAGTAAGGTTAATCCGGAAATAATTCCTTCGCTTTATTAATTGAGGCAACAAGAATATCGATCTCGTCTTTTGTGTTATAAAAAGTTAAGGAAGCCCGGGACGTTGCCGGAACCTTAAAATGTTGCATCACCGGTTGCGTGCAATGATGTCCTGTGCGAATAGCCACCCCTTCCTCGTCGATCAAAGTCCCTAAATCATGCGCGTGAATATTATTCATAACAAACGAAAGGATGGACACTTTATGTTTCGCTGTCCCGATAATTCGTAAGCCGGAAATCTTTTGTAACGCCTCAGTTCCGTAGGCCAACAGTTCTTGCTCGTATTTTGCAATATTATCTAAACCGACATTTTGAAGGTAATCGACGGCAGCACCCAACCCGATCATCCCGGCAATGTTCGGTGTCCCTGCCTCAAATTTGTACGGCAGAATATTGTAGGTCGTTTTTTCAAAGGTCACCGAAGAAATCATGTCTCCGCCCCCCTGATAAGGAAGCATCTGATTTAGCCATTGGACTTTCCCGAATAAAACACCGGTTCCCGTCGGGCCAAATAGCTTGTGCCCTGAAAACGCCAAAAAATCACAATCAAGCTCTCGCACATCAATCGGCAGATTATTAACAGCTTGCGCCGCGTCAACCAAAACCGGGACATCCCGAGCGTGGGCTTTTTCGATAATGGCCTTAACAGGATTGATTGTCCCGAGTGAATTTGAAACATAAACTATAGAAACAAATTTCGTTTTAGGGTTAAGCAGTTTGTCGAACTCATCTAACATGAGCTCTCCTTCATCATTAATTGGGATGACTTTCAGCCGGCATCCGATCGACTCACAAAGAAGTTGCCACGGGACAATGTTTGAATGGTGTTCCATCTCGGAGATAATAATCTCGTCCCCCTCCTTTAAAAATTTTCGGCCGTACCCATGAGCAACAAGATTAATCCCGTCGGTCGTCCCTTTTGTAAAAATAATCTCTGAGGCCTTAGAGGCATTAATGAAATTTCTGATCTTTTCCCGGGCGCCTTCATATTCGGCAGTGGCTTGTTCACTTAAGTAATGGACCCCCCGATGCACATTGGATGTCCCCGAGGTGTAATGGGCGTTAATTTTATCAATGACACATTGAGGCTTTAATGTGGTTGCTCCGTTGTCCATGTACACAAGCGGCTTGCCGTGGATTTTTACGTTGAGATTTGGAAAATCTTTGCGAATGGTTTGTATGGGGAAATTCATTATATTATTAAATTCTTCATCCAGGGTTCAACGATTTTGTTTATTTTGTCTTGAACGTTTGCGTCCGCAGACTTGTTTAAAAGTTCGTTCGCAAATCCTTTAGCCAACATTTTAATCGCGGATGCTCTGGGGATACCACGCGTTTGTAAATAGAAAAGTTCAGCTTCATTTAATTGCCCTATCGTTGCCCCGTGAGAACATTTGATGTCATCGGCGTAAATTTCTAATTGCGGCTTGGTGTCGACGTGACATCCCATGCCAAGCATAAGGTTTTTATTCAATTGATACGAGTTTGTTTGCTGCGCCTCAGGATGGACATAAATCTTTCCGTTAAAGACCGCATGGGCATTATCCGTCAGGATACCTTTATAGAGTTGCTGGCTTGTCCCGTGGGCTAGATGATGATTGATCGAGGTGTGGTGATCAACGAGTTGATCGCCACCGGCCAAATAGAGTCCGTTAAGTGTTGTGTTTGCCCCTTGTCCGTTTGCAATAACATTGATGTTATGACGGGCAATCGCCCCTCCTGACGTTACAGCAAAGCTGTTAAAGTTTGATGACTCTTCCTGCCAGACACGGGTGGTTCCGACATGAAAAGCTTCCCGGCCTTCGTTTTGAACGAGAGAATAATGAAGGCTTGCGTTTTCGTTAAGGATAATGTCGGTCAACGCATTTGTAAAATAAACGTCCGGCTTGCCGTCTGATAAATAACTTTGCATGATTGACGCTTCACTGCCTGTGTTCAGGCTGAAAATAGCGCGCGGTGTTGTTATGGTATCGTTCGCGTTTGAATCGGTTAAGTGAATAATGTGAATCGGTTTTTCAACGCGCGTGCCCGCCTCGAGGTGAACTGATATCCCCGGATATGTCAGGGTATCACTCAGGGCCGAAAAAATATCGTCCTGTTTCGTTACAAAGGCCTGTTGAATCCGCTGGATCGTTTTGTCACCGGTTGGAATCTCAGAAAGCGGTTGGATTAGAAGCCCGGGAGGCAGATCCGCAAAGCTGGACTCCTCAGGATGGAAAATACCGTTAACAAAAATTAATGTGATATCGTCCGTATGAATATAGTCCTGGATACAAGCCAAATCAACCGGCTTTGTCTCCTGAAAAAATCGATACGCGCGCTGTGTGATTGGCGCGATATTTGTGTATTTCCAGTCTTCCTCTTTCTTCGTCGGGAGACTCAAAGATGACATCCGGCCCAAAGCCTGATTACGTGATTCCGTAAGCCAATCCGGGCTTTGCCTGTTAAGGGATTGAACATGATCGTCAAATTCTTCAATAAAAGCAAGTTTGTGAGTTTGTTTATTCATGTTTATTTTTAGCGTAGTTTAGCGTAAAGTTTCGCGTGGTTTCGCGTTTATTTCAACCAGTCATACCCTTTTTTCTCAACTTCCAGGGCCAGTTCTTTACCGGCGGTTTTAACAATTTTTCCGTCGAGCAAAATATGCACAATGTCCGGGACGATATAATTTAATAATCTCTGATAATGCGTGATTACCAGAAAAGCGTTGTTTTTTGTTTTAAGCTTGTTAACACCCTGGGCAACAATACGCATCGAGTCTACGTCGAGTCCTGAATCCGTCTCATCCAGTACTGCCATCCTTGGGTTCAGGATCGCCATCTGCAAAATTTCGTTTCTTTTTTTTTCTCCACCGGAAAAATCCACGTTAACCGCCCGGTTGATATATTTATCATCCATTTCGAGCATTTTCATTTTTTCACGCAAATATTCATCAAAGTCCAGGGCGTCCATCTCTTCAACACCCTGATGCTTGCATATTTCATTAAACGCGGCTTGTAAAAAAGCCGATGTCCCTACTCCGGGGATTTCTATGGGGTATTGGAACGCAAGAAAAATTCCTTCACGCGCGCGTTCTTCCGGCTCAAGTTTTAGCAAATTAATATTTTTAAGGTTTACGTCGTAAAGTATCTCACCTTTTGTCGCTTCATAATCCGGATGGCCGGCTATCAGTTTTGATAGCGTGCTTTTTCCAGACCCGTTTGGCCCCATAATAGCGTGCACCTCACCGGGGTTGATGGTCAAGTTGATCCCTTTTAATATCGGCGTCCCTGCGACAGAGACGTGAAGATTTTTGATTTCTAACATTTTTTGACCTTTCTTTTAACACAGATAAACGCTGACAAGAAAGTTCGCCTTTTAATTTTGCAAGCTCACGTCTTCTTTAGCTAACGTGTAGGAAAGTATGGTTGTCTGTTTTATACTTTCCTACACTGTGAAAAAAAACAGATGAGCACTGATCACCCTACACTGCCCTCAAGTTTCATCTCAAGTAATCGTACCGCCTCAACCGCGAATTCCATCGGCAGTTCTTTAAAGACTTCTTTGCAAAAACCATTAACAATTAAAGCAATCGCCCCTTCAACATCAAGGCCGCGGGATTGCAAATAAAAAATCTGATCCGCGTTGATTTTTGATGTCGTAGCTTCGTGTTCAAGGATGGCTGAATTGTTGTTAACTTCGATATACGGAAAAGTGTTCGCGCAGCATTTGTTCCCGACGAGCATAGAGTCGCATTGAGAGTGATTGCGTGCACGGTCCGCGGTCGGCATAATTTTAACAAGGCCGCGATAATTATTATTGGCCTCATCGGTTGAAATTCCTTTTGAAACAATACGGCTGCGGGTATTTTTCCCGATATGAATCATTTTTGTCCCTGTGTCAGCCTGCATACGGTTATTGGTTAACGCGACCGAATAAAATTCGCCGCGCGAATTGTCGCCTTGCAAAATGCAGCAGGGATACTTCCATGTAATGGCAGACCCTGCTTCTACCTGGGTCCAGGAAATATGGGAATTGACCCCGATACATTTTCCGCGTTTTGTTACAAAATTATAAATCCCGCCCTTCCCTTCTTTGTCACCGGCGTACCAATTTTGAACCGTCGAGTATTTTATTTCGGCATTATCCAAAACAACTAATTCAACGACCGCGGCGTGCAGCTGATTTTCGTCACGCATCGGCGCGGTGCAGCCCTCTAAGTAGCTGACATAACTGTTATCTTCGGCAATGATCAATGTGCGTTCAAACTGCCCTGACTTCGCGGCGTTAATACGGAAGTATGTTGAAAGCTCGATAGGACAGCGTACCCCTTTGGGAATATAACAAAATGACCCGTCGCTAAAAACCGCTGAATTAAGCGCAGCAAAGAAATTGTCTGTGTACGGGACCACTGACCCTAAATATTTCTGAACGAGTTCAGGATGACTATGGACTGCTTCACTGATCGGGCAAAAAATAATTCCGTGCTTTGCTAATTCTTTTTGATGGGTTGTCCCAACCGAAACACTGTCAAAAATTGCATCCACTGCCACACCGGTTAAGCGTTTTTGTTCAGAAAGCGGAACCCCTAATTTCTCAAATGTTTTTAAAAGTTTCGGGTCAACTTCGTCTAAACTTTCAGGCTCATCTTTTTGTTGCTTCGGGGCATTGTAGTAACTTATCCCCTGATAATCGATCGGGCCGTATTTAAAGTTGCACCAATGCGGCTCTTCCATCGTAGTCCAATGACGATAAGCTTTAAGCCGTTGGTCAGTCATCCACTGCGGTTCCCCTTTTTCTTGAGAAATCAGGCGAACAACATCCTCATTAAGGCCTTTTGGGATCGTATAGGTTTCGATGTCGGTGTAAAAGCCATATTTATAGTCGCGGCTGGCGAGCTTGCTTTCTTCCATGGCCTTTTCGTTAAGAACTTTTTTATCCGGTGGTTTTTCCATCTTTAATCGCCTTTTCCGCCTGGTGTCGGCCTTCAACTAAATCGATAATCCTGGTTGTCTTAAACAATTTATTGATTTTTTCATTTAAAATAAGTATGGGTGAAATTACATTACATGACTTGGTCAATTCGCATTGCTGGCTTTTGCCTTGAAGACAGTTTGCAAGCCGGATAGGCCCCGCAATAATTTCACTTAAATCTTTTAAAGACACTTTAGAAAGGTCTTTGAGGATTTGATACCCGCCGTGGGCACCCTGCTCAGCACGCAGAATTCCGGCCTGCGCCATAAGCTGAAGGCATCGGGAGGTCGGGTCAAAAGGTGTGTGGTACATATCACAGATTTCTTTAGCCGATGTTAGTTGCCCCGGCGCTTTACGGCGCATGTGTTTGAGTGAGATTAAGGCATATCCAATTTTTCGGTTCATTTTAAACATTTTTGCTTTCCTCTTTTGAACGCTAAACTACGCGAAACTTTACGCTAAACAACGCGAATAAAATCACAAATCATGCCATCTCGACAATTACGTCTGGTTTATACTGTTCCTGCAAAATATTCTGAATCGCCTGCAATGTCCCCATGCGCGCGCCAGGACAAGATCCGCAGGCGCCCTGATAACTGATGGTAATCGTATTTTCTTCCAGGCCAAGCACCTGGACATCTCCACCATCTTTCTGAAGAAATGGCCGGATGGTATCATTTAGCACAGCATCAATCTTTGCGATTTCAGGGCCACTTGAAGATGACGTGCTTGATTCGACCGGTGCCTCAACCTCAAAGTCAGGGTTATGATCAGCAATATTACCAAGAATTGTTTTTTCGATTTGTTGTTGCAAGTCTTCCCAATCGGCTGACCCGTCCTGCGAAACCGTAATATAATTTTCAAAAAAGTAAAGATTTTTAATATTGCTGATTTCAAACAATTTTTGTGCCAGCAGGTTCATTGCGCATTCTTGTGCATTTGAATAAGTTGTGTTTCCACTTGTTTTGACCGGCACGTTAAGAATAAACTTGAGTGCATTTGGGTTTGGTGTGCCTTCAATCGAAATTGAATAATCCATAATTTTTTCCTTTTATTGAGCATAAGATTCAGGTTAATAATTTTTTCCCAAGCACTATCCTATCAAAAAAAGCTGGAAGGTCAAGAAATAAATAAGGCATCTAACGACTTAGATTGAAAAGGGGCCGGAAAATCTGGGTTAATAAACTGCAGGACTCCGCCCCCTAATCGTGCAACAAGATACGAAATTTGATCAGATATATTTTTCTGCAACAAACTCCGCGAATGGAAAGGCACAGGTAAAGGCCGGGGAGACGGCATTAAGAACATGGACGCTCTTATCATCACCTTCTACCACAAAATCTTGCACCAAAGCGAGGTTCTTTTTGTGAAGCAGCTGCGCCCGGATGCCGGGTTTGGTAAAGGTGGTGAACCCCTTAGGGTCGATGTCCTTAACCATTTTTGTGGCGAGCCCAACAAAATATTTTTTATTATATTTATGTATTTCCTCGAAGGCCAAATCCCGGAAATTAAACGAGTTATGGAAGAATAAGCTGGTTTGATAATACGTAATCGCACCCAGTTCGTCAATTTTAAAATTATCTAAACCATCATAATTTTCCCGCCAAAAGGCCGGAATCGCTGTTGGCCCGATTTTAATTTCATCAGTGACGGTTTTTGTATAATGCACACCTAAAAACGGATTTTTTAGATTTGGAACAGGGTAGATATTAACCTTTACGTCAGTTTTATTTTTGGTGTATTTAAGATATAAGCCTTTAAACGGCATAATTGTGTACTCTTTCCCAAACCCGAAATCATGCGCCACCTTATCCGCGTAAAGCCCGGCGCAATTAATAATCTTTTGTCCGGTAAAATCACCCCGCGTTGTCTTAATGGTGTTATCCTTATGCGACAAATATTTTGCCTTAAATTGAAACTCAACACCCAGCCGCTGGAGTTCTTCCTTGATAACGGCACAAACCTGTTTAGGGTCAATACTTGCTGTATCCGGTGAAAAAAGTGCTTTTTGGTAAGTTTTAATGTTGGGCTCAATCTCCTCTGCTTCTTTTTCATCAATGAGTTTAACGTTTGAACCGTTACGTTTACCTCGTCGTTCTAATTCATAAAGACCTTTTAGTTCTTCTTCATCATTTGCAACAACCAGCTTCCCGCATTCATTAACAGGGATTTTGTTTTCATGACAATATTGCCGCATAGCGTGGTTGCCGGCGACTGTAAACTGTGCCTTAAGGCTGTCAGCTGTGTAATAAAATCCAGCGTGCAGAACACCACTGTTACGCCCGGAACTGTGGTAACCGATATCCTCTTCTTTTTCGATAATAAGAATTTTAGCGCCAGGGTTACGTTGTCGTAATGAGCGTGCTATTGTCAGGCCGATAATTCCTGAACCGATGATGATGTAGGTATATTGTTTCATAGTTGTTTTTGATATGCCTCGATTAATTCCGAAGACCCTGCCCCACAACTGATAATGGAACGCATCGCTTCTTCAACAGGAATATCGACGGGATGAACATATTGAGTTTTTAAATGATAAATGTTGCCGGAAGTCGGGTTTGGTCCGGTAGGAATAAAAACCGTGAAGCTGCCATCGTTATGCTCATCCGTAACAAAGGCAGTTGCCAGGGTTTCATTTCCAAAAAGCTGAACAAGCGCGACTTTGGAAAAAGGAGAATTTTTATTGCCGAGAATCTGCAGGATTGTTTCTTTGATCAGGTTGTATCCAGGAGCAATCTTTAAAACCCGGTCTTCAATAAAATTATGAAAAAATTTGCCAAAGCGTGTGCGGACAAACAGCCCAATCAGAAAACAACACGCAAGGATTACGAAAACAGCAATAACGTCAGCCAGGAATTCTTTAACATCGGATTTTGCAAGAATAATATTGGTTAAAGGTTGGATAATGTTGGTGGCAGATTTAAAAATCCAATTAAAAAGAGCGGCAAGGATCGCAACAGGAAGAATAACAAGCAACCCCCCGATAAGTGTAGTGATTAGAAATTTCTTTAATTTTTCCATTTCAATTAGTGTCTTTATATTCGTGTAAATTTGTGTAAAGCGAAGCCTAGCCGAAAAACTTATCCCCTTTAGCCCAATTACTGCCAGGAACTTCATCAATAACTAAATAGGTGTGATCCTTAGGTTTGTTTGCAACAGTTTCGAGTGTTTCACAAAATTGTTTTGCGATTTCGTCTTTTTGTTCTTTTGTCAGTGTCCCAACGAGTTTCAAATTAATATACGGCATGCTCCCTCCCTTTTCATCTGCGCTCATCAGTGTTTCGTCAGCAAAAATATCCCGATATGCGCGAACAGGTTGCGCAAGAATTTTATCTCAATACCGCGCCCCACAGCTGTAAATTTTTCGATAGAGATGTTGTTTTCTTTACAGAAAAACCGAAAATCCTTGATACTAAAAAAACGCAAGTTCGGCGTGTCATACCATTGATAAGGCAACCCTTCGGTCACAGGCACGCGTCCGTTAAAGAATAGCTGCAAGCGAGCGCTGAAATGACAAAAATTAGGAACGCCCACCACGACCTTTTTCCCTACACGCAAGGCCTCAAGGATGGTTGCTTTAATATTCAAAACTTCCTGCAAACTTTCATTCAAGATCACATAATCAAACCGGCCGTCAGAATAGTCGGAAAGCCCGGAATTGATATCAGCATGCGAGACGGTTAATCCCTTGGCCACGCATTTATAGATAGCGTGTTCATTAATTTCAATCCCGGTTCCGCGACAGCCTTTATGCTTGATCAAAAGCGACAAAAGCTCCCCGTCGCCGCAACCCAAATCCAGAACCTTCAGATCAGGTTCGATCATTTCACAGATGAGCCGATGGTCAACCCGGATATCTTTAGGCAATTTTTCTTTCATTATTGCTATCTTTCTTTTTCTATGCGTTCCATGAAGTGTTTAATCAATTTTGATTGGCCTTCTACCTCTACGAGAAAGGCATCATGCCCGTAGGATGTGTTAATCTCAATGTCAGAGACATCCAAGTCAGCTGCGCGCATAGCTTTAATAAATTCTTTTGCCTGATACGATGGATACAACCAATCTGATGTAAAAGAAATAACAAGAAAACTGGCTGTAGCTTTTTTAACCGTGTCGACAAGCGCGCCCTCTTCTGCCAGATCAAAATAATCTAACGCCTTCGTCAGGTAAAGAAAAGAGTTCGCGTCAAACCGTTGCACAAATGTATCACTACGATATTTAAGATAATTCTCCACCTCAAAATCTTGCGAAAAATCATATCCGACTTTTTCTTTGCCGATGAGTTTGCGGCCAAACTTTTCTTCCATGGATTTATCACTCATGTAGGTAATGTGTCCGATCATACGTGCCAACGCTAATCCGCGTGCCGGGATTGATTTGCCGTAATAATCCCCTTCCATCCAACTGGGGTCTGACATAATGGCTTGACGGGCGACTTCATGCAAGGCGATTTGTTGGGCTGTGTGCCTGTGGTTTGTGGCAATCACAATCGCGCAAGACGTTGAACCAGGGTATAGTGTAGTCCATTTGAGGACACTCAAGCCTCCCATGGACCCGCCTGCCATACAAAAAAGTTTTTCAATGCCAAGATGCTCAATCAATTTTTTTTGCGCGACAACTGTATCCTCAATAGTGATTACAGGAAAACTCAATCCATACGGTTTACCTGTTTCAGAATTTATGGATGAAGGCCCGGTGGTTCCTTTACAGCTCCCTAAACAATTCGCGCAAATAACAAAATATTTATTTGTATCAAAGGCTTTACCCGGCCCGATCATCGGATTCCACCATCCTGGATTTTTATCGCCTTCATGAAAGCCGGCCGCATGCGCGTCTCCGGTCAAGGCATGAAAGACAAGAATGGCGTTGGATTTATCTTCATTTAGTGTGCCGTAAGTCTCGTAGGCTTGAGTAATGTCCCCAATCTTCTCTCCGCTCTTGAGAACCAGCTTATCCGGTGATTTAAATGAAGTAAAATATTGTGTTTCAACTGTACCCGATCCTTCTTCAGACATGGAAAAATCCTTTATAAGTATATTAGTGATAAGGCATTGGAATAATAACATAGCCCTAAAGGCATGTCAATTTTTCAAGAGGATGATATCGATGTAGAATCTGTGCTCATCTGTGTTGAAAATCTGCGCTTATCAGCGTTTTTAACCAGTATACTTAAACATCATTTCAATACACTTATGCGCTTTTTGGCGGGTGGTTTCATCCAGGATGACACGGTTTTGGTCGGTGGGGTTACGCAAAACACGCAGGATATTTTCAAGGGAATTGGATTTCATGTATTTGCACAAAGTACAAGATCCAACCAGTTTTTTATCAGGAAATTCGACTTCAAGCCTTGAAGAAAGACCACATTCTGTTAACATTAAGAATTCAGAGGCGTCAGCAGTACGCATATAATCCAGCATCTGGCCGGTACTACCCACAAAATCAGAGTGTGAGCACACAGTGGTATTGCATTCCGGATGACTTACGATCTTGACATTTGGATATTCCGATTTTACCTTAAAGATCTGTTCTTCATCGTATTCTTCATGTACATAACATGTTGCGGTAAAATGTTTAATATCTTTTTGGACACCTCTTCTTTTCATCTCTTCAATCAGGTTCTGCCCCATCATCTTATCCGGCAAAAAATAAATTTTATTATTAGAAATCTTTTGCACAACGTCGTGAACGTTTGCTGATGTGACACATACATCGCACTCCGCCTTAACTTCAGCGGTTGTGTTGATGTAGCAGACAAAAGTATAGCCTGGAAATTGTTGGCGTAACTCTCGGACCTGATTCGCGTTGATAGCATCCGCGAGGGTACACCCGTCTTCTGTCGTAGGTATGAGGACTTCTTTTTCTGGATTCAGGATCTGCGCTGTTTCGCCCATAAAACGTACAGCCGAAAAAATAATTTTGTTCGCGGTTGTATCCATAGCATTTTTGCTTAAAACATAGGAATCACCAACAAAATCCGCCACACCATAAATAATCTCAGGGGCAACATAGCTATGAGCCAGGATTACGGCATTTTGTTCTTCTTTAACAGCGTTAATTTCGTTGATAAGAGGAACAAGCTCTTCACATTTTTTAAGAGAATATTGACATACAGCAGCCCCGACTCTGATGGTGTGCAGAGTTTCGTAAAGCTTTTGTGCTGTTATTGTTTTAGCCATTTTGCATACTCCATTGGATAAATTTCATCAACTATATCGCAGATCTGTGAAAAAATCAAGAGATAAATATCGACGAGAAAACCCTTTTATAATCTCAAACGTTTTTTTTGTCATCCCGAACCCTTCCCCTCACATTGTCATCTCGAACGGATGTGAGAGATCCTGTTCGCGCGCAACGATAGGGAATGGATCCCTTTGTCCAGATTAATTTTAAGAAAAGTTGAGGGGTAAGAGCCAACTAAAGAAGCTCATTCCGACTATATTTTTTAAATATTTTCCAGATTCAGTACAAGCGCAACACGTTCATCACCAAGAACCGCGCCGCCTGTAACAACCTCAGGTTTGCCGGGAAGATCTTCTATGTTTTTCACAACAACTTGCTGCACACCTAAAACTTCATCAACAAGTAAAACAAAATCCTGTTTTTTTGAATATATTATAACTCCAACATGTTCCTGTTTTTTATCTGAGTCATGAGAAAAACCTAATAACCTGTCTAATCGCATTACCGGAAATACGTTATTGTGATGTAATACACATTCACCCTCTATCGACGAGGATATTATCTTGTCATTTGATAATTCAAAAGATTTTCCGACGTTTATCATAGGCAAAACGAATTTATTCCC
>JAGLHE010000067.1 GCA_023143685.1 Candidatus Omnitrophota bacterium | reverse complement strand
CCATGTCAAGGAAGTACTCTAACCAGCTGAGCTATGGGCCCAAAATATTTGCATCTCGTAAAACGCATTTTGCCTGCGAAGCGCTAACTGCGAGACACGAATCATGTGGGCAAGGTGGGAGTCGAACCCACACGACCTTTCGGTCACAGGATTTTAAGTCCTGCGTGTATGCCATTCCACCACTTGCCCAATGAGCATAACGTTTATGTGGACAAAGTCCTCATAAACGTTACAGCGAATTGGGTCGCGCCGCAAGGCGGACCCCAGCTATCAGTGATACGCGGGTATCTGCTTACCACCAGAAAAGGCGAGGACCGGGATCGAACCGGTGAATAATGGTTTTGCAGACCACCGCCTTACCACTTGGCTACCTCGCCACAAATCATAAATTCTCATAAATCAAAGATCATAAATTATCACAAAACATCATCCGGCTGCATTAACAACCGCTTGAACAATATCATCAACCTCTGCCAGCTTTCCTTTCCCGACGACACCACACGCTAACTTTCCTTCAACCGGCTCGATTATCGTCATCCCGAATTCTTTTAATTTCTGACAATTGCTTTGCACAGCCGTATTGGTGTACATCGCTTCATTCATCGCGGGAGCAATAAGAACCGGTGCTCTTGTCGTCATTGCTGTACAAGACAACAAATCATCTGCCAAACCACACGCGATCTTACCAATCATATTTGCTGTCGCCGGGGCAATCAAAAGAACATCAGCCTGTTGCGCAAGGTCAATGTGCCCTCCCTCCCATGCTTCATTTTTGCCATGAAACATTTCGTGGTAAACACGCGATCCTGAAAGGCTTTCTAGCGTTAGCGGGGTAATAAATTCTTGCGATGCCTTGGTCATAATCACTGAAACACTAAAATCTTTGTCCTGCAAACGGCGAATAATATCCGCGGCCTTGTATGCGGCAATGCTTCCTGTTACCCCTAAGACAACCTGTTTCTTTTTTGCCATCTTTTCCAACCCCGAAAAGTTTTATTTCTTCTCTTTTTTTTGCGGTTCAAATTGAGCAGCAACCTTCTTGTGAACAACCTTCCCTGCCGCAATCTCTTCTAACGCTACCGTCGCTGTCTTCGCCGTCGCAGGAGATTCAATCAACTTGGAATTTCCTTCCGCTAACTCTGTCGCACGGTTCGCAGCCATACGTACAAGCGTATAAATACTGTAACCTGCTTTTGGTAATAAGTTCTCAATAGGCGGATACCCCATCCTCAACACCTCCACAATGTTTAGCTTAAAAAATTTTTCCTTTTAAGCAGTGTTTTAAAAAAGCTCGCATCACTCTCATCTTTTTACTGCCATGTTGGAAACCTTCCGATTTTCGAAACTATAAACCTAAATTTATAACATATCTCTTAGTTCTTGTCAAAAAAAACTTTTCTGCAAAAAGCAGCCCGATATCAATTGTTTTTTAACAATAATTCCTTTAAAATTACAGTTTCTAATTCTTTTGCGGCGCGGCTCAACTCATCATTGACTATCACATAGTCATACTTTTTAGCTTCCTTCAACTCCTTACGCGCTGTAGACAACCGCAACGCTAAATCCTTGTCGCTTTCGGTTGCTCTTTTCTTCATCCGTTTCTGAATAACGTCCAAAGACGGCGCTTTAATAAAAATCTTTAACGTCCGGGGATGTTTCCGCCAAACCGTTTTTGCTCCCTTGACATCAATGCACAATAAAACATTTCGTCCCGACTTCAGATGATCTTGAACATTTTTATTCGGCGTGCCGTAGTAATATAAAAAAACTCTTTCTGACTCAAGAAAATGGCCGGCATGCTTTTTATACAAAAACATTTTTTCGCTTAAGAAAAAATAATCCCTTCCGTTTTTTTCGCCTTTGCGAGGAGGCCGTGTCGTCGCGGAAATGGACTTCACTAAAACTTTTTTCATCTTCTTGCATGAAAGCAAGCGTTCATGTAAAGTTGTTTTGCCTGACCCGGAAGGACCTGAAATAATGACAATTCGCCCTTTTCTCTTTTTTTTCGCGTTGTTTCGCGTAATGTTTTGCATTGTTTCGCGTTCTTTTTATTCGATATTCTGCGCTTGCTCCCGCAATTTTTCAATTTTACTTTTTATGGAAATAACCGCATTCGCCACGACCTTATCCTGCATTTTTGAACCTATGGTATTAGCTTCCCTTTGCATTTCCTGTGCGACAAAATCCAGTTTTTTCCCAACGCTTCCCTGGGACTTAAGCAAAAGCCTAAACTCGTCGATGTAATGCGTTGATCGCGCAAGCTCTTCATTAATATCCCAACTCTTTTGACATGAAAGAAACTCTTCCGGTGAAAACTTTTTCTTTTTTTCTTTTAACTTGGCCTTTGCCCGTTGCTCAATTTTTTTTATTTGCATCTGCATCCGTTTTAAATTTCCAACCACATCTACAGTCAAACTTTTTCCCTCTCTCTTGCGCATCGCAACCAGACTTTTTGTCGCCCGGACAAGCCCTTTTTCAATCGCCGGCCAAACCTCATCAACAGAAACAAAGATTTCTCTTGCCTCAAAAACCCCTGGCATTTTCACAAGATCAGATAACCTTAGCTGATCTTTAATCCCATATTCTTTTTTTAATGTCTTTGCGTGTTTCATGTATTGCTGTACCGCGTCCTTATTAAACATAATTCTCGACGATGGTTTTTCTATAATCTTAAAAAAAACTATTACCCTTCCTCTCTTCATCTCCTTGTTAATGACTTGCCGGATTTTGTTTTCAACAGAAGAAAACCCTATCGGCAAATAATACACCACATCCAGGTACCGATGGTTTTGACTTTTCATCTCCAAGATTCCTTTGACTTTTCCCACAACAATCTGAACACTTCCAAACCCTGTCATTCCTTTAATCATAGTCTTCTTCCTTTTTTTATGTCGCGTGGCTCGGCGTTTCTTTATTAACCCGGATTTTGCATTAGGGTCTTTGAACCCAGATTTTCCTATGCTGTAAAAAAGAAACCCTGCCTCTTTTACGAAGCAAGATTTCTTCTTCTTGCAATCTGTTGGCGCACAACAAGTTGCACATTATCGTTTAATTATCTGAATAACCCGCTCAAGCTCATCCGGAGAATAATATTCAATAATCAACTTGCCCCTTTTTTGATTTGCCTGTATTCGAACCTTTGTACCTAAAATCTGCTGCAGGTCTTCCTCTAGAAAAATATAATCATAGCTTCTTTTCTCTTCTCTTTTTTTAATCTTTTGAGAAGTTCCCTCCAGGGCCATGCGCACAAGCTTTTCAACTTCACGTACAGACAATCCTTTTTTCACAATTTTCTTAAAAATCTTTTTTTGCTCTTTTAATTTTTCAGCTCCTAAAAGAGCTCTCGCGTGTCCCATAGAAATCACGCCGCTGCTCACACTTGACTGTATCTCGTCAGGAAGTTTCAATAATCGCAAAATATTGCTCACCGTGGAACGGTCCTTTCCAACGGACTTCGCTACCTCTTCCTGGCTAAGCGCAAACTCATCCATCAATCGTCGAAAGGCCTTTGCTTCTTCCATGGGATTTAATTCTTCACGCTGAATATTTTCAATAAGTGCGATCACGAGCGCCTCTTGGTTAGAAACCTGCTTAACAACAACAGGAACTTCTTCTAATCCTAAAGATCGTGCCGCCCGCAAACGTCTTTCTCCAGCCACAACCTCATATCCGTTTTCTGTTTCACGCACCAACAAGGGCTGCAACACCCCTTTTTCTTTAATCGAAGCCTTAAGGTCAATTAATTTCTCCTCGTCATAATTAATTCGAGGTTGATAAGTGTTTTTCTGTATTAACGCCGTTTTAATATGCGTAATGGCTTCCGTCGTTATGGACTTTTGCTTTTCTTCCTTTGCTCCGTCAAAGAAAAAACTCTTTTCTGGAATAAGAGCAGCTAAGCCTTTTCCCAACGCGCGTTTTTCCATCAAAGTCCCCTTTTTTACAAACCCTCCTAAAAATCATCTGGGTCTGCTGATTACACAGATTTCGAATAGATTCAACAAATTTTTTTAACAAGATTTTCTGTTCACTGTATTCTGTCTTCTGTCATCTGCTCACTGTCTTCTGTTAATGTAATATCCGCAATTCTCGACGGAGAAACAGCTGTTTCATTTTCTGGCGCAGAGGCTTCTTGCAAATCTGGCGCTTCTTCCCCTAAAAACTCCCGGGCAAACTCTAAATATTTTTTTGCCCCAATAGACGTCGGATCATAAATTACAATCGGTTTTCCATAGCTTGGCGCTTCACTTAATTTAATATTACGGGGAATAACTGTTTCATAAACCTTGTCTTTAAAATAACTTCTAATCTCTTTAATAACTTCTGTTGTTAAATTTGTACGAAAATCTGCCATGGTTAACAAAACACCTTCAATGTCCAGTCTGGGATTCAACCCTTCCTTAATCAAATTGATTGTATGCAGAAGCTGCGAAACCCCTTCTAAAGCATAAAACTCGCATTGAATAGGAATAAGAACCGAATTGCTGGCGACAAGCGAATTTAAAGTCAACAAGCCTAGTGACGGCGGAGAATCAATAAAAATA
>JAGLHE010000066.1 GCA_023143685.1 Candidatus Omnitrophota bacterium | reverse complement strand
CGTTATGGCTATTAAATTTATAGAGATTTTTTTTGTAATATTTTGACAGGTCTTGTTTGGAAACGTTATCTAATATAAGATCGGCAAGGACAGGCCTTTCTTTGGAATAAAAGGCCGACCATTGTTTGTTTGTCCCCAGTATTTCTGCGGCAGGGATTCCGGTCAAATCTTCGCAAGCCTTATTCCAGCATTTAACGGTATGATCGGTGTCTATGATATATGCGGCGATGGGCATCCCCAGTGGGAGATGGAAGGCATCAGTATTTATTGTTAATCCGTCTTGCGTCATTCTGTTGTCCTGTAAATTGAAATTAATTAACGGGAAGGCTTCATTCCTTTTCTGGCGCCAACCCCGCAGCAAGCGAACTTATTTTCGTATTCAGGTTCAAATTATTAGTTTAGCACCACATCCCGGGCAAGTCTAGCTCCGGGTGAGTTTTTTAAAAAAGTTTACAGCTAAATTCCATTGTCCCCCGGGATTGTCCACAGCAGGATTGAAGTATCATGTTTTGTGCGCTAGTTATTTCTTTTTGCTTTTCCTGTTCGTGATTTTTTGGTAAGGGGTTTTGATGTCAAACTTTTCCGCCAGCTGGTTAATTTCCTGGAGGAGTGAAGCATTGTTTTTATTGTATTTCAGCAAACCGATCAAATGATAAATTTTATTATAGGCCCAATTTTTAGCAATTTGGGCATCGCCGTCTTGCGCCTCATTAAAATTCCCCTCAACGATGAATTCTTTGGTCTTGTTTTGAACATGTCCTAATAATTGCATGACGACCTTGTCTTCCTTTTCGTATTTTCCATAAAGGGTGAACTCAGCACCACGAAAAAGGTCGGGTAATGATTTTGGGAAGGTTTCTTTCATGTCAACGCCGCTGATATAATATCGCAAATATAAGATGATGGGGTTTTTGATTTTTTTAGAGAAATTTTTCAGTGTATCATCAATTTGGTGTGTGCGGCCGGCATATTCCGACCATCCGCGGTTTTTGTAGGCAATAAAATCAAGAAGGTATCGATTGACGTGTACCCCGCCGCTTAAAGCAAAGATGCTTGTTTTTCCTTTATTTTTTTTCGCAATTTTATTAATCATTTCTTGCGAATCTGTCATCCCTTTTGTTGGCCGGCCGTCACTTAAGAGTATGATATAGGCAGGATCACGTGTGGTTTTTTTCTTCATTGTTTTTAACAAGGCCTGATAGGTATTTGTCTTTTTTGCCGCCTTAAGATTATTAACAAATTTCAAGGCATCCTGGATGTTGGTTTCTGTCGGTTGGACTGATTTTTTCTGGAAAGGACGAATTTTTTCTTTAAAAGCTATAATGTTAAAGATATCGTCCGGGTTGAGTTCAGCCAAAAAAGCACGTAATCCTTCCTTGAACTCCTCCATGCGTTCCGTCTGAATACTGCTGGAACTGTCGACTAAGAAAACAACCTCTTTCTTGAGCGTAGGAAGGTCTGCTTGTTGGTTGGTGCGGATCGTGATCTGAAAATATTTCTGATTGTCTTTCCGGTCATGAAACGTCGACAGGGTAAAATCAAGCTTGTCACTTAAAGAATCGAGTGTTGTTGTTCTTTTAATCAATGGCGCGTGTTTGCGTTTAACAGACATTGCTCCTTGGCCAGATTTGCTTTGTTGATAACCCTTTTGGGGTAGCGCTGGTGTAAACCCGGGCATTTTGTCAAGAAAATCTTCTGTGATTCCATTAACAGCAAGGTCTTTTTTGAGGTTTGAATAGGACTCTTCATCCAGGAGCCGGGTAACAGAGATTGTCTGATCTTCAGTTGGCCGTTTTGAGGTGCGTTTTAAAATTTGAGGTTCAAGAGTTATCTTATGTGGAATCGAAATGTCATCCGGTTTAGCAAGAGCCAGCGTTTTTGTCGGGTCTGTTTTTATCGAGCTGGCCTTCTTCTCAATTTGCTGATCCAGGGATGGTTCAATAAATTTATAATTCTCTCCCGGAGGGGCGTTGAATTGATACGATGCGCTTTCTGTCGCAAGGTCCTTTTTGTTAGTCTCGTCATTAAGTTTAACATTGATATTGCGGAGTTTGCGATCTACCAGGTTTTGTATTGCAGGCAGGTACATCCCTGTTGCCCAAAACACAAATATACTGTGACAGGCAAGTGAAAAACAGATAGAAACTATTTTTGGACGTTTATTCCGCATTGAAGTTCTTTACTTTTTCCGCAGCTTGTGCCGCGTAAGGACTTTTTTTATATTTTTCTATAATTTCTTTATATGTTTGCAAGGCCCTGTTGGTTTCATTTAATGACTCATAAATTTTTCCGGCTTGCCATAATGCTAAAGGACTGTAATGTTTGTCATTATAGAGTACGGCTACGAGCATAAAATATTTGACCGCTTCGTTTAAATTTTGGGTTTGTGATTCTAATTCTCCCATCGTAAAGCGAGCTTTCATTGCAATCTTGTGGTTCTGGGAATTCTCCTGAATAGCAAGCTTGAGATTTTGGCGGGCAGGGTCAAAATCTTTTAGTTCCATTTGCATTAACGCTTTTCCAATAAGTGAAAATCCATGATAAATACTGTCTTTATTTGTAAGAACAAGATCATATTGTCCCAGGGCTTCTTCCCATCGTTTTAAATTCCGGAATGCTTCAGCTTTTAAATAAGGCCCTTTTTTAGCAGTATCTCCGTTGGTGTAGCCTTGTTGTGGGTTATTTAAAATACGCAGGACATCTTCCCACCGGCCTTGATCAAAATAGTGTTGGGCCAACCATAGATAACTGCTAAAAGTTAAATCGTGATTTTGGGATTCAGTGATAATACGATCAAAAATTTCAGCAGCCTTGGCAGCTTGATCTTTTTCTATATAAAGCAAGGCTGAATTCTTAAGAGAAGCATAAAAGAATGGACTTGTTGAATCTGTCGCGAGAATATCTTCATAAGAAGCGAGCGCCTCATCTACAAGCCCGGCAAGCTGTTGGTTGTAGGCCTTAAGAAAACGGACCTCTACTATTTGTGTGCTTTGGGTGAATTGTTGTATATATTGGTCAAATGTTTCAACAGCTTTTTGGTATTCGTTTATTTGTTGATACATATTGCCGCGCAGATATAATACCTTTTCAAAATGTTCATCACCAGGGAAAGTTTTAATAAAATTTTCCGCGTCCTTTGCCCCTGCCCTGAAATCTCCAATTTGATAAGCAATGAGAACAGCATGGTAAAGAGCCTGGCGTTTTTTATCCTGGCCCTTTCCTCTTGTGAAATATCTAAGAAAGGCTTCCCTGGCTTCCTTTTGTTTTCCCAGTTCTTTTTTTGCAAAACCGGTCGCGTATAACGCTTCGTCTAAGTATTTTGAGTCAGGATAACCCGCGATGAGTTGTTCATAAACTACTGCTGATTTCTCAAACTTTTTTCGCCCAAAGTAAGCCTCTGCTTCCATAAACAGCAATTTTGCGTTAACGTATCCGTCGGTTTTTAGCTTTTCCTGAATCAATTTGTGTAATTCATCAAATTGTTTTGCCCGAAGATAAACATCAGCTTTTTTTAGTAGTATCTCTTTTGTTGTGTTTTGATCAATTCCTTCAAGAGTCAGCGTGCGATCCAGCGATTGAACCGCTTCAGTGAACTGGCCCTTTTCCAGCTGAACATCTGCCACTGTTAACAAGGCAGGAATTATCTCTATTTTTTTTGTAAAGCGGGTTTCATTTTCCAGGAACGTTTTTAAAACCTGATCAAACCGTTTTTCATTGAATAGAGAAAGAATTAAATTTACAAAACTGTCCTGGGCAACAGGATGTTTGGGGAAACCGGACAGGACTTCCGCAAAAATGGCGGAAGATTTCCCGTAGTCTTCGGTTGCAAAAAACGATTCTCCCTGACGGTAGCGGCATAAGCTTTTAATCTCGGTGTCCGACGCTGCCGCACATGCTTTTTCAAAATGGTTTACAGCCTGCTCATATTGTTTGTCTTCAAAATGGATGTCCCCCAGAAGCATGAAAATTTGTGCCTGAAAAGGGTTTTTCGTGTATTTGAGGGATTCTGAAAAATTGTTAAGGGCTTTTTGGGTGGCCCCTTCTTCTTTTTGAGTAAGAGCGATATAAAAATAAAATTCCGGTTTTAATGATTCGGAAAGTTTATCAGCATCAACTTTATTAAGGTTTGCAAGGGCGTCAGGATATTTTTTTGTATTAACAAGGGCTTGTCCCATCCTGAGATGTACGGTGTTGACGCGGGCATTATCCGGGTAGCGTTCAATAAATATTTGATATGCCTGGCCTGCCGGCTCATATTGTTCTGAAAAAAACAGACATTCCGCCCGCCCGAAGTAAGCATCAGCAGCAAATTGTCCTTCAGGAAAATATTGCAGATATTTGGTATATTCATCTAGGGCAAGATCAAAGATTTGGCGTTCGTATAAACCATTGGCGAAATCCAGTTGCTCTTCTTCATTGAGCTGGATATCCTGACAATGCACGGTTGCCGGGTAGGCGATAAAAGCCGTAGCCGTTAACGCAAAAAAGGTAATTTGAATTTTTGCTGTATGATAAAAACGCATGATTTTGTTGGTCGTATTTTAGTTTTGTGGTACAGATATGCTGTTACAGTTAGGTATCCCACGCGCAGTTACGAAGCGCAGCGGGGTTGTTTGAGCACGGGATGCCTAACTGTAACAGCATATCTGTACCACAAAACGGGGTTACCCGGGAAAATGCTTTTCATTTCCAATCCTCGTCTAAAAGTAAGTGTTGTGAAAAGCGCTTAAAAATTTTATTTTTTGACAGAACTCGTCGAGAAAGATATGTCCCATATGTTAGCTCTGGCGCAAGCATCCAGGACTTTTATAACATTTTTGTGATAGGTCTCTTCGTCTGCCCGGACAATAACCGGTTGATCCGGAAACAGGCTCGAAACCTTTTTAAGCATTGTTTCTAATCCTTCCTGGTTAAGCGGGTTTTGATTAACAATAAAAGTACCATCTTTTTTGATGTTAATGATGATCTCTCCCGGGCTGCGCATGCTTTCTTTTGAAAATTCCGCTTTCGGAACACTGATACTGATTTCCGACTCCATCTGCGCGAAAACAGACATTGTCATAAAAAAAACCAGAGTTAAAAAAATGATATCAATCAGAGGCGCCATCGGGACATTCGGCGTTTGTTTCTGAAGTTCGACTAAATCAATTTTTCGCATATCATCTCCCTTTGGGATAATTACACATTTTTTTCCATGATTCTAATAAGGTCATCTGTATAAGTTTCTGCGACTGCAATAATATTCTGGAATTTTCCTTTAAAGTAGGAGTAAAACATGAATGCCGGGATTGCTACAATCAACCCGCCGGCTGTTGTAACCATTGCCTTTGAAACTCCTCCGGCTAAGAGAAGCGGTTTGACAATTGCTGTTTGAAATGCAATGACGTTGAAAGCCTGGATCATTCCAAGAACTGTTCCAAGCAGTCCGATTAAAGGTGCGACTGTGGCAATATCAGCCAGGTAACTGATGTTTTGCCAAAGTCCGGCGATTTCATTATTGAATGTCTTTTCCATGGTTTCACGAACAAGAACTTTATGGCGTTTTCTTTTTTCTAATCCAGCCTCAACAACCGTGGAGATGATATTAGATTCTTTGCGGCAGATTTTTTTTGCGGCTTCAAACTCGCTATCAGTTAGTTTCTGTATAACATGTTCAGCCATTCCCGCAGGGACAAGTTTGTCGTAACTTATTGATATAAAGTTGTAGACAATTAGGGCGATTGTTCCGAGAGAAAGAAACAGAAGAATAATCATAATGATGCCGCCGCCTTGAATCATTTGCCAAAGGGTCATCCCCTCACCGGATTGCTGAACAGACGAGATGTAGGGCTGCAAATCTTTACTGGCAGTCTGAGCAAACCCTTCTGTTCCGAAGAACGGGGTGTGGCTGACAACAGCCATGATGATTAAAACGGCAAATAATCGAATCGTAAAGTTTTTCATAATACCTCCAGTTGGATAATTAGTGATACTACTTATTATGCTTATTTATTCTATTATTGCAAATAATATATATTTATGTACCCAGTCTCGAAGGTTTTTTTTACCCGCCGTTGCCCGCGTAAAGACGACTTTATCGGCTTAATCCCGGAAGGCTGGATCGTGAGGTCAATTCATATTTAGGGTTTGTCATAGGGTCGTATGGGATTGATATATCGAGCAGGGAAATTAAAGTAAAGTCAATATATTCAATTTGTCCGGTGGCGATGTCTCCGCCTATTTCAAAATATATATTTCCATCAGGGTTGGGAGGGTCGCTTCCGACAGATGGATCTGAAAGGTCAAGAATCATTCTCCCGCCATAGAAAGAGCAATCAGAGACAGGTTGGCAGGGCGGGGTTCCGGGATCAGGAATGTTGTCCCCGCGGTATAACTCGAAAGAAGGCCCATGTGTGTAACAAATCCATTTATCATCTGAATATATATCGGGGTTGCCTACATCCTCGTGTCGAAAACAAATGACCTGGTCAGTTCCTTCCTGTCGGATTTTTACGCCTACATTTTGTGCGTCTCCGACTGCGAGGTTGGCATCACGTGTTATCTGCAGCATAGCAGCTTGAACATCCATGGCAAGAAGTTGATAGTCTAAAGCCCCTTGTTTGGTGCTACGGGTTGCGTAATCGACTGAAACGATACCTACCATTATAACGCCGACCAGCATGGTTGCCACCAGGAGTTCGGTGAGCGTCATAGCGGAAAGATTTTTAGAGTTTTTTGATACTGTTCTTTTATTAGCTGCTTTCATTATATGTATCCGATTTCTTCCCTCAAAATTATGTACAAGGACCGCAATCCGCAGGACAAGATGAACAATCTTCAGGAGGGTAACCTTCAATAAAGTCACAAGAGCCATCCCCGCAAACAGGCGGGCAAGGACCGCAATCCGCAGGACAAGATAAACAATCTTCGGTCGCGTCACAAGATGCATCCCCGCATAAAGAAGCCTGGATTTGAGTTTGCAGTTGGCATTGAATGCCATTACAAATTAGAGGCGGAGGACAGTCCGCATCAACGGAACAGTTACCCCATAACATGTTTAGTGTGACTTTTCTTGCGCTTGTCCCGTTTGGATCTGCTTCAACAATATATATAGGTGTATAATAAACATCATCAATAATAATTTCTTGCATGGTGTACGGGTTGCTGCTATCGCAAGGAACTAATGCCCCTTCATTCCATGTCTCGCCGTCAACTTCTTTACGTAAACCTTCAAGGATTTTTTTTCCAAGAAAGGCCGCGGTAACATATTCTGTCGATTCAGCAGCCGGTTTATTAAGAGATGTGACCGTTGCAATGATGCCGCTGGAGGCTAATGTAAAGACAATGGCAGCTACGACAACCTCTGTCATTGTGAATGCTTCTCTGGATTTTGCTAATTGTTTAAACATTGATATTCTGTTTATTTTTTTATCCTTAAAACGTTAAATTATGGGCATGGCGGCGTTCCTGACGTGCACATCGGATTTGTTGCATCCAGGGCTGCTTCTGTAACTGTAACCGTAAATGGAGTCGCTGGCGCATCTCTTGTCGCGGTACAAGTAAATGCTGTTCCGCCCCCTATTCCTATGCAGCTATAGGTCATGCCATTAGCTATAATATTCAGGGATAGTGCTGCATTAATTTCATCAATTTCATACTCATTAATCTCTCCTAGCGGCCAGTATCTTCCTGCCCGGGATAAATAGATTTGATTAGCCGCATGAATAGTTGATAATTGGTTAATCGCGTCACTTTCGTGGGAGCGCTCCATCGATTTCACATAGCTGGGGATGGCAAAGCCGGCGATAACACCGGCAATAACTATCACAACCATTATTTCCATCAATGTAAACGCTTTTTTTATTTTAGGCCGCATCTGCTTGCTTTCCTTTAAGAATATATAGATCTATTTAAAGTATATATGATGTATGTACGGAAAAAAAGATTTTATCAGAAAATGGTGGTATTAAATGATTTTATGGTCTGTATCCCAATTTAGTACATATCCCGGCCGGGCCCATGTTTTGGGCGCAGGTAATATTCGCGTCTTCATCGATTTGTAAATAATAAGAATCAGTGCGGGTGATTTTGGCGATATCGTCGGGATTGTTTGCAACCGTTGGTGGATCAAAATATGCAGAGGCGCGTACTTGAATGTCCAGGTCATTCAGGTCCGTGGCATAGGCACCATTATTTTCTAAAGCGTATCGTTTTTGTGATCCAAAAAGGTTGATCAATATTTGGCCTCCCTCTTGCGCGTAAAATCTTTCTATTGCATTAAAATAATAAATTGAAGCAACACTTGTGAGTAATCCAACAATGATTGTGACAATAGCGAGCTCGAGGAGAGTGACCCCTTTTTCTTTTGGTGCAAAATTTGGGTTAAAGGCAGCTTTTTTTGACATGAGCTATCGTTAGATAACAGGATTATACAAACAGGAGAGGGTTTTTACCCTCTCCTGTTGTTTGCTGAGGTATGGTAATGATATTATTTAATACCAGAAAATGCGCCGGTTCCTGTTCTTGTAACACCGGTGTCATCTGCGGAGAGCACGATAGTATCAGTATCTCCGGCAGCTCCACCATCCAGGGTGTTTCTGGTTGCTGTAATAGTATATGCGGTAGCAGAAGAAGCTGCGACGCCATATCCAAAATGTGCCCCGGGTGATGTTCCCGGATCTTCAAGATCAAGTTCATTAAAGTTTTCGTCACACTCTGTATAATCTCGTGTCATGAGATAGCAGCGTTCCACGGATTGGCGAACAGCTGCTAATGAAGCGAAGGCTTCTGTACTTCTTGAGAATTCAACTGTTGCGAAGAACCGAGGTAACGCTAAGCTGGCAAGGACTCCGACAATGATAATAACGATAATAATTTCAAGCAATGTAAAACCGCTTTTATTTGTCTTTATTTTCATTTTTTTCTCCATTTTTTATCTATTTTGGTGTTTCTTTGAGTTCATTAATTTGTTTTTATCCGTTGTTTTTTCTTTTTTTGCTGATGAGCATCCCTCCTTCAGGTTGATGGATTAATAAAAAAACCTATTCTCCGTAAAGGGGAATAGGCATATATTCATGTTTTACCTTTTGGCAGCTGGCTGTCCTGACATCTGAACCCTGTAGCTTTGTGCCCCACCCTTACGGATAGTTTACCTTTATCACAGTATTTTTTTGTCTAGTAAATGTATAGCACATAGGCACCTTATTGTCAATTTAGCGCAGAATTCTTAAGAAATCCACAAGAAAGTTCGCCTTTTAATTTTGCAAGCTTGCGTCTTCTTTAGCTGACGTGTAGGAAAGTATGGTTGTCTGTTTTATACTTTCCTATACTGTCAAAAATTAAACAATTTATCAGCCTCCGGCACCGCCTAATTTGGACATATTAAACATCGGTAAAAACATTGCAAGAACAATGATCCCGATAATGCCACCCATAAAAACAAGCATAACAGGCTCAATGAGTGTTCCCAGCCGTTTCATAAAGGTTTCTACAGTATTAAGATAAAAATGAGCAACGTGTTTAAGCATATTGCTGAGCTCGCCGGTCTCTTCCCCTACTGTAATCATTTGAATACACATAGCAGGGAAAAACTGGCTGCGTTCCATTGGAGCAACAAGAAGTTCTCCTTGCCGGACACTTTCTTTGATATCCCCGATAATTTTGGAGCAAGTGGCATTATCCACGAGACGTTGGGAAATATCCAAAGCATGCAAAATAGGTACGCCACTATCAACTAAAAGGGCCATTTGCGAGGTGAAACGCTCAATAATAATAAGCCGATAAATTTTTCCAAAGGCTGGCAGGCCATAAAAGAAGTTTTCTTTTTGCAGGCGGCCTGGTTTTGTTTGTGTCCATTTATTGAGAAGAAATATGCCAACAACCAAGCTTACTAATATCAGGAAGAATTTTTCTTTAATAAATCGAAATGTTACTAAAAGGACGCGTGTAATAAGAGGTAAATCAACGTCCATGGAAGTAAAGATCGCTTCAAATCGTGGGCCGACAAAAAGGGCAAAAAAGGCTACTGCTCCTATACACACAACGAAAAGGACTGCCGGATACATGATCGCTGAGGTAATTGTTGATCTAAAGGATGCCTGTTGCTGTAAGTAAAAAGCAAGTTTACTTAAAACTTTTGGCATCGTACCTGAGGCTTCCCCCACTTCGACTAAACTAACCCAGAAGGCACTAAAAACTTTTGGGTGTTCGGCCATTGCTTCACTTAAAGAGCTTCCCTGCTCAACATCTTTTGTAATTTTGGAAAGAACCTTAAATAGTTTTTCACTTTCAACCTGTCCTGCGATGACCTGAAGGCTTCGTAAAAGGGTTACGCCGGCTTCAAGCATAGTTGTAAGCTGTTCAGCAAAAGTTAATAGGTCTTGCAGCTTAATCGCTTTATGGCCAAACTTTTTTTCGGGAGCCGGATCCTTTGTTCTGGTTGCAGCCTGCATTTGTTTGGGAGAGAGTTCGTCAATCTTAAGGATAAAGTATCCTTGCCTTTGCAGTTGCTGAACCAGGCTGTTTTTGTCAAAAGCCTCTGTATCAGCGGTAATGGTTTTGCCATGGCTGTCTTTAGCAACATATTTGAATTTTGGCAATGTGTATCCTTCTACTTATAAATATTAGTCAGATGTTGTTACGCTTAATACTTCATCAAAGCTTGTGATCCCGGCTTCGACTTTTTTTATGCCGTCTTCAAATAATGTATCCATTCCGTTTTTACGTGCAGCATCGCAAATTTCGCTCGCGTTCGCTTTTTTTGAGATTAGGGAACGAATGTCATCGTCAATGAGCATTGATTCTGTTACAACGATACGTCCTCTATAGCCTGTGTGGTTGCATTCATCACATCCGGCATGCGTATAAATTAAATCGCTTTTGAATTTGATCCCACCAAACAAATCAGGGTCCGGTTCAACCGGTTCTTTGCATTTTGTGCATAGTCGACGAGCAAGCCGCTGGGCAACAATCATGGTAAGCGATGGGGTTAAAAGGTACGGCTCGATGCCGATGTCAACAAGTCGTGTGATAGCTGATGCCGCGTCATTAGTATGAAGTGTGCTTAAAACAAAGTGGCCTGTTAAAGCGGCACGCACACAGATTTGAGCAGTTTCAATATCGCGGACCTCCCCTACCATGATGACATCCGGGTCTTGACGGAGGAACGCTTTTAGTGCTGTGGCAAATGATAACCCGATATCAGGACGCATAGCGACCTGGTTAATACCGTCTAATTTAAATTCAACAGGATCTTCCGCAGTTAAAATGTTTTTTTTCGGGTCGATGGTTTCGTTTAAAGAGGCATAAAGTGTTGTGGACTTCCCGCTCCCTGTTGGCCCGGTTACAAAAAAGAGCCCATAGGGACGCACTAATGATTTGCGGATACGATCAAGTTGTTTTTCGTTAAATCCAAGATTAGTCAACTCCAGAGGAACCGCGGCTTTGTCAAGAATACGCATAACCACTTTTTCACCCCAAACCGTAGGGACGGTTGAAAAGCGTAAATCAACAACCCTGTCATCCAGTTTAAACGTTATGGCCCCGTCTTGAGGGAGACGTTTTTCAGCGATGTCCAGTTTTGAAAGAATTTTAAGTCTGGAAACAATGGGCAGAAGGAGATTTTTTGCCGGTGGTGGAATATGGTAAAGTGACCCGTCAATACGGTAGCGCAAGCTTATTTTGTCTTTATAGGGTTCGATATGAATGTCACTCGCGCGTTGCTCAATTGCTTGACGGATAATAAGGTCAACGAGTTTGATCACTGGGGCTTCTTCAGCTTTTTCGATTAATTTATCAACAGCGACATTCTTTTCTTGGGGAGGGGGGGCTGCTATTTTTTCATCTGATTTTACTGAAGGCTCTTCTTCCTTCTGCTCTTTAGTTCCTTGGGCGACAGAAGACGTCACCCGTTGGGATTGCATGGTCGTGTAAAAATCATGGACCATTGCCATGATATCTGTGCGTGTTGCAATGATGAGGTTGATGTCGTAGCCGCTGACCATTTTAAGATTATCGACTATGAGAAGGTCGAGCGGGTCTTCAACCGCGCATGTCAGGGTGTTGCCTTCTTTTGATATCGGAAGAACGAGATTTGTTTTAGCAAATTCATAGGGCACAACTTTATCAAGGCCCTGATCAACTCGTGGTTTTAGAGGGTTGTCGTCTTTATGGGAAAAAGGGATATTTAGTTGGGATCCCAGAGCGGCAACGATATCTTCTTCCGTTAAAATTCCCATGCGGATAAGGATTTCTCCTAGTCGTCCTCCCCCCTCCTTGGATTGCATTTGAATAGCCTGTGTCAGTTGATCCTGCGTGATCAGGCCTTGTTTGAAAAGAATTTCACCAAGTCTTAAATGTGCCATGATGGTATTTTATGTTATATGTCTCTTAACACAAGCCTTTTATATATTTTGATTTTCCAGGGTTGAGAGTTCTTGTTCAATTTTTTTTAAGCGATCCATCGGAGAGTCTTGTTCGCGGACAATATTTCTAGGCCGAATTGATGGCAGCGCATGTTTTTGTGTTTCAGGGAGAATATGTGGCGTTATAAATATGATAAGCTCTCGTTCGGATACGGATTGGCTTTTGTGGCGGAAGGCTTGTCCAAACAACGGGATATCACCAAGGAACGGAACTTTTGTGATTGTCTCCGAAACGTCCTCGCGCAACAATCCTCCGATAATAATTGTCTCGCCGCTTTGTACTCGCAATATTGCTTTGGCCACGCGTTCTTCAGGATCACTGAAGTCAGTTCCCCCAAATGTTCCTCCAGCTCTTGCCAGGCTGACTTTTGGCATAAGTGCTATAGTGATTTCGTTCGTCGTAATATTGGCCTGGGGTGTGACCGTGAGAAAAACCCCTGTCTCAACACGTTCTGCCTCAATGGATGATGTCGCAAGATTTTCAGAAGAGGTGGTTTGTGTTATAACGCCAATCGCTTCATTAGTAGATATTTTGATTTCCGCGGGTTCGTTATTCAGTGTCATGATACGTGGCCGGGCAAGATTTTTGGTGTCCGTTCGTGTTCGTAAAAATTGTAAAATAGCCGTTAACCCACTGGCGTTTATTGTCCCGACACGATAGGCCAAATCACTTTGTTCGATATATCCTTTGTTAAGGAGTTGGTTTTGGTTCCAGGGGTAGGCATGGTCTCTCTCTCCACCGGAAAAAGTTAGCGGTGTCTCGCCTATTTTTACACCGATTTTATCCGCAGTTTCTTTAGCCACTTCGAGCATTTCGACTTCAATCAGGATTTGTGGAACAGAGACATCCAGGCGGCTAATTGTTCTTTCTATATTCGGAAAGTTGTTGACGATATCTGTAATAATCAGGCTATTTGTCCGTCGATCTTCAACAATGCGTCCGTCGCTTGTAAGAATTGTCTGGAGCGCGTCAATGATACTTGATCCGGGAGGGTTCCCCGCGCCACCCTCACCAAAGGTAAGAGTTGTATTTAATTTTGAAGTGCTTACGGTGGCGTATTTTAATGGATAGACGCGCGTGATTACCCCTGCGTCGGGTTGGGCCAAAGGTTTTACGATATAAATATTACTGCTCGGTTGAATTTCATACGTTAAATCGTTAGCGCGAAGAATTTGTTCCAGGGCGAGCTCAACAGGAACGTTATCAAGATAAACCGTAATTGTCCGGGCTGCAACATCCTCAGATGTTATGAGGTTAAGGCTTGTCTGCCGGGAGAAAATTTTCAGGACATCGACAAGAGGTGCGTTCTGAAAATCCATTGAGATCTTTTTTGAGTATTCAGGATATAGAAAAGGACTCGATGTGTTAATGTTGATGTTTTGAGCAGAAGCTGAAAGAGGCATCAGGAAAAAACAGGCAGCAACAAGCCATTTAAAGTAATATTTATTTTGATTATACATGCTCCCCTCCTTAGGGTTTAATAACAAATCTGGTGTTTTTATATGTGATTTCAACACCATTAGGGCCAATATGGCTAATAGTCCAATTTTCAATGCGGTCTCCTACATTGAGAATTTGTGTATTTATAATAGCTTGTGGATATTCGGTATCCCATACCATTCCGGATATAAAGAAGTTTGGTTTCGAGATTTCAGGTTTTTGTGTGATTGGTCTCGGGCCTTTTTTTACAGGCATAGGTTCTGGTTTCTTAACCACATGAGGTTTGGGCACTTTTCGAGGAGATTTTGCCGGCTCCTCCACGGGCTGCGGGAGTTTTGGCGCGAAAGGGTTTTTTAGTGACCGTAAGATTTTTGCGGTTTCCTTGTCGAGCCCTTTGATTGTATTAATGTAATCTTTTTTTTGAACAGACACGCGGCCTAAGATAGATTCCAGCTGATCATTGGCTCTGAAAGTTTTGTGAATTTTGTCCAGGACAGATTGCGTTTGAGCCCATGAAGGATGGACAAAAAGTGCAATAATAATTCCAGTGAATATATATCTAGATATCTTTGTTATCATATTTTATATGAATAGCCCCGATGGTTAAAGTTGCGTGTATGGCAGATTCCGGTGTTTTTTTTCTGCTGTCTGCTTGTTCTGCCCTGTGTCTGCGTATTCCTCTGCCATCGCTGCTGCTGACAGTTGTGGATAATTTTCCGATACGTATGGCATCCTGAGATTTTTCGATATCATTAATAAATAGCCATAAGTCCGCATATTTATTCACAGAAAATGTCAAGTCAACGGTTATTAAATCGTAAAGGCCATATTGCTGTGTTCGCGCGGGAGGAAAAGATTCGAGTTTGATTCCTCGAGTTAAAGATATATCGGTAATAAAATTAATGAGTTCTTCTTCCGTGATGTCGGATGGGAGCTTTTCAATAAAGGTGTTCATCTCAGTTTTTGTCGTCTGATATTTTTCAATGGCATCATTTTTTTTCTCTAGCAAAGCCACTTCATAACGTAAAGATTTCAGCTCGGATCGATGCTTTGCGAAAATTTTGAAAGATGAGATAAGGGTGACAATAACCAGTATCGCGCAGATTAAAATGTCCGGTTTTTTACTGATGTCTTTCGATAATTGATTGTAATCAATTTTCTGAAGGTCTTTAATATCAAGTTGGCTGAGTTTTTTAAAGTCCATTTTTTATTTACACTTTATTTTAAAGGCAATTACCGTATAGTTTTGAAGGTTTTGCTGGTTACTCGAAACAAGGTTAATATTGTTGAAATTTTTTGCAAATTTTTTGTTCTTGCTTAAGTATTTCGGAAGATGGTTAACAAGGCGGAATTGTTCCGTTGGATTTTCCATGTAAATGTATCCCTCCATGATCATGCTGACTTTGGCGGTATCTGTTTTTGCGGATTTTTTTGTGAATTTGTAATATTCGATGTTCCATCGATTGAGCCATGCTTCAGGAGGAAGAAGATGGGGAACACTCGATAAGAATTCGGCAACTGTACTTTCAAGATGGATGCTTTTGTAGGCATTAAGTTTGAGAAGGGCAGCATCATTCTTTTTTTCAATATCGTTCGTTTGAAGGCTGCGGTATAGCCCTTGTTTTTCATCAAGAGAGGCCAGCCGGGAACGATATCCGGAAATCATTTGATTTGCCAGGAAGACACTGAGAAAAACAGTAAGAACGCATCCAAAGATCGTGATGACTAACATTTTGTAGTTGATCATCTCCGCGAAAGATGTTCCGGCAGTTTTTTGAAGTTGGGTGCTTTTTTCTGAAAGATCGAAATTCTTAGATGAAAAAGCCTTCTCTCTCAACGTCAGTCCGTATGATGTTAATAGCCCTATGTCTTCAACAGAATCAGTTTTTAATATTTTAGCTGCAGTTGTTGCCGTTGCAGCGATATGGAATTCTTCCGCCATCGTATTGGCAAGGTCCGATAAATCACGGAGAGACAATAAAATGATTTTTTCAATTTTCCCATCGACATTCTGACGTTTGTAGAAATTTAATGAAACTCGAATATCATTAAGAAATTTTGTGTTTGATGCTGAGAGCTCTTCTCCCTCCGGAAGGGGGAAATCCCGCACAAATTGAACAACTTTACGTTCAACGATAATAATGCGGGCATTTTTTTTGCCAATTTCAATAATGGCTGTTGATTGTTTAGCGGAAAAGAGCCGGTGTTTTTGTAAAGATCGTACAAGGCTCACAGGCGCAGGTTCGATATTGTTGACCTTAAGGCCGGTGTGTTCCAAAATACTAAGGTGCTTTTTCAGGAAATCTTTTCGGATGGCAACAAATAAAATGCGCAAGCTCTTTTTGTTTTTTTCAGTAATCGTGACCGGATGATAGGTGTAGGCCAGGCCGTCTAATCGTATGGGAATATATTTTGTTACCTCAAACTCAACCGCACTTTTCATTTCAGACGGCTGCATCCAGGGGATAATAAAAGATCGAAAAATGAGGCTTTTAGATGGTAAGGATAAATTAACGACCCGGTAAGAAGGATTTTCAGTAAGAAGTTTTTGTTGCAGGAGAGCTGTATGTTTTAAACTCTCAGGAACTTCTTCCGGTTGGTCGGTATCTATAGGGGTGTCAAAGGGAATATATTGGGCGTTAATAATTTTTTTGCGGTTGACTTCAGTAAAGCAAAAAGAATCAATTTCCCAAAAAAGGCCGAGTTGTGATGAGTTGGATGCCATTGATATGAGTTGGATGCCATTAATATTATTTAATATTAGTATTATTTTTATTAAACTATATCCCCGATGCTTTGTCAATGAGGATAATGATTAATTTTTGGTGTTTTGGTATAACAACAGGGATGATTAGTAGCTTACGACCACGTTTATTAGGTTGGTTGAATTTGGTGTCCCGCCAGGATTAGTGTTAGTTAAGCTGATTGAGTAGGTCCTTCCGTCCATTGTTACGCTGGCAGGAGAGGTTCCGTTGCCATCCAGTTGTTGCTGGTGGTATTGGTAAAACAGTCCGGTTGCCAGTTGCTCCGCTTTAATGTCTTGAATAACACTTGAGGTGGATTTAACCTGACTGACATAGGTACTCATTATACCAATAGCGACAATGGACAGGATGATTGACATAAGGATCACTGTTACAAGAATGATGCCTGATTTGTCTTTTTTGTAGCGAATCCATGAAAGACCGGGTTTGTTGTTTTTCATGTTTTTTCCTTGGTTATAAGGCTGCGACATCGAGGGCAAATATCTATTGATTTTTGTGTATAATTAAAAAAGAGATATGTGCAGTATGGGCACTGTTGCATAAATGTTGACTCCTCGGTCAGATCCTCCTCCTTATAATAATTATAGAATGTCCAGCGGATAAAGACAAGGAGAAGAAAAAAAGATAAAGTTATGGCAATAGCTGTGGAGAAGTCAATAATGATCATTTTGAGTGTAGGCCTAATGGCTTATAAGACGGTATAGTTAAATCAATTCCCGGTATCAAGGGTGTTGGACTCTTTAAGGGTTGTTTGTCTGCCGTGTCCCAAAGGACAGGGTGGATAATGTCCCGGTTCCCTTTTTTGATGGCATTGCTGAATGCCGGTTTTTGTATGGCTGTTTCTTCCTGGAAATAAAAAGAGCTGTCAGGAGAAACTATGGGAATAGCAATAGGCCGTGATCCATCTATTTGTTGTTGCCCGGTTGCGGTGTGCTGGATATCTTCCAAGTCATGTTTTTCAAGGATCTGGCCCAGAAAAACAAGGGGCGGTTTATAAAGTACTGAGTGTATAGGGAAGGTAAAAGTGAAATAATGAATGATTATGAAATGGTACAGTATGGATAGCAGGACGGCTTGTCGCTCAATAATACACAGAGAAAGAGGCCCTTTTTTTTGTGATGTTGGCATGTTGGGTTTGAGTTAATCTTTGTTGGTTGCAATGTTTATACGCTCTATTCCTATTTTTCGACAGAGGTCCCAGACGTCGACGATGCGTCCCATAGATGCCCGACGATCAGCCTTGATTAATATGGGGCGTTTCCGCTTTGCCGGCTCCTTGAGTTTGCTTGCAAGTTCCTTGATAGGGACAAT
>JAGLHE010000065.1 GCA_023143685.1 Candidatus Omnitrophota bacterium | reverse complement strand
CCCGAC
Source organism: Candidatus Omnitrophota bacterium (assembly GCA_023143685.1). Taxonomy (GTDB): domain Bacteria; phylum Omnitrophota; class Gorgyraeia; order Zapsychrales; family JANLHA01; genus JAGLHE01. The sequence goes on along the minus strand of JAGLHE010000065.1, from coordinate 18,227 downwards.
TGAAACGTGAAAGATGATGAAAGCATAAAAAATATTAATAGTTGAAAAATAACATCGATCAGCGGGGCCATGTTGATTTGTTCCAGTCCCCGTTCGAGTTTTATATGGCGTTTAAATTTCATAGCTTATGTCCTTGCATTTGGCGTTATGATTTTTTGAGTGTTTCTGTGGCCATATTTGTTTCTGAAAGATGAATAGAAAAATTAATAAGTTCTGTGGCTGCTCTCTCCATTTCCAGGACAAACGCATTGACGCGACTCACAAGATAATTGTAGGCCACAAAGGTCGGGATCGCAACCAGAAGGCCCGCGACGGTTGTTATTAATGCTTCACCGATGTTCCCGGCAAGGTCCCCCGGAGTGACTGGATGCATGGTGGCGGCACGTTGCTCAATCGTATAAAAACTTCCTGTCATCCCTGTTACGGTTCCGAGAAGGCCCAAAAGAGGTGTAATATGGGCAATTGTAGCGAGAGCCGTAAAACGTTTTTCGAGTTTTGGAATTTCAAACAGACTGACATCCTCAATGCGTTCTTTCATCTCATCGCGAGAGTCTCCAAATTTTGCAATACCCGCTTTCAATATTTTCGCAACGGGAGAAGGGTTGGATTCGCAGAGCCTGATGGCTTCTTTCAGCTTATTGTTTTTCAATAAATTAAAAATGTCCTTTTTTAATTTATGTGTGTCGGTTTTGATGTTCGAAAAATAAATCATTTTTCCTAAAATAATTGCCACGGCAATAATTGAACAAATAAAAATAGGGATTAAAATAGGCCCACCTGATTTCAATAACTCTTTCGCGCTGATTTCCCAAATTTGCATTTTTTCCTCCGTTTTTCAAATGTTTGTTTTTATCGCTATTGAAGGATATTGTCGTTGATCCATGTGATCCGTTCAAGAGCATATTTCGTTTCTTCTGTGTTGAAAGCAATGACTTTATTGTAGATGGCAACAGCATCTTGCCATTTTTCAGTATCTTCAAAAATACGCCCAACCCGCAGGTACGCTTTGATAACCCAGGATATTTCCTGAGCGTAAAGATAAGAAATTCTCAAGTATGCCTCGACTGCTTTTTCTGATTGGTTTAACAACTCGTAGGTGTCCGCGATATCAAACTCAAGTTCAACGGACGTGATCATGCTTAAGGATTTTTTCATTTTTAATGCCGAAGAAAGAGTCTCGATGACTTTATGAAATTCCTGGTTGTTGCGATAGATATTGGCTATTTTTTTATAGGCGTCGCGATAAAATTCAGGAACACTTTGGGCAATCTTTCGATACGTTTCGATAGCCGTTTCAGGATCGAGTTGTTGTGAGAAAATGTCGGCAATTGCCAGCCGGGCTTTCGCGTAAACTTCTTTGTCCGCGGACGCACCGATATGTTTATAGGCTTCCAATGCCTTGTCGATGGCTCCCTGCGCCTCGTAGGTTTGTCCAAGCTCATAGTAAATGACACCGGCTTTCTCGCTTCCGGGAAAATTGTTTATAAATTTTGAATAAAAAGTGATTGCTTGTTCGAAGTCGGCTTGCTCAAGGTAATGGTCCCCGAGTTTCACCAAAGCTTCCTGAGTAGCTTCTGTATCAGGGTAGCGTTCGATTATGAGGCGGAATTGTTTGATAGCTTCTTTAATCTGCCCCAGTTCGTAAAGACATTTCGCGACATGCAGTTCAGAAATGCGCGTGACCGTTTTCTGGTCAGGATAATCCCGGGTAATTTCCTGGAAGATTTGTAACGCTTTTTTATAATTTTTCAAGTTGAAATAGGATAACGACAAGATATATTTTGCTTCAGAAATAAAAATAAAAGATTCGTCTTCCTTGTTAAGATATTGCTCGATATGAGTTATGCTCGGACGCCATTCTTCTTTCTTAAAATAAGCTACTCCCAGGTAATAACGGGCATCATCCAGATATTTGCTTTTAGGGAAATTTGTTCCAAGGCTTTGAAAAGAGAGAGTGGCTGCTTCAAATTTATCAAGTTTAAGAAGTGCGATTCCTTGACGGAATTGGATATAATCTGTATATATGCTGTCCGGGTAGTCGGTGAGGATGCGATCGTAAACATCAATAGCCTTCTCAAGCTGGTCACTATCTTGATAAGCGTCCCCTATTTGTGTTAAAGCACTTATTTTAACAATTTTATTGTCAGTTTTACTCATGATTTGCTCAAAGTTTTTAATCGACCGGTCCGGCTCCCCTGATTTTAAAAAGGTCCAGGCCAGGCCATAATAAGCCTTTTCAATAATTTCCTGACGTTGTGGAACATCCGCATATTGGTTGATGATCCATTGGTAAGCCTCGATAGCCTGAGGATATTCCTTGAGGGTGTAGTGGATGTTGGCTTTTCCCAGATAGGCCTCGGCAATGCGTAGACTTTTCGGGAATGTTGAGATGAGTTTTCTATACGCATCCAGGGATTTTGTATATTCCTCTTTCTCCGAATAGAGGTTTGCCTGGCCGAGATAGATGTCATCATAAAGAATATCTTTCCGCGTAGCGATTTCCAGGGCCTGGTCAAAGTATTTTTCTGAAAGGTCGTACTTCTCGAGCTTTAGATAACACCACCCCATGCTGACGGTAGCCATACAAATGAGTTTGTGATCGTAAGCAACATCTGCAGCCTTGGCATAGTATGTGTTGGCCATAAGGTAATCTTCACTATAATAATACCCCTCTGCTATGTAAAAATATATTTCAGCATGTCGTGTGGATTGGGGATATTTAAGGACATATTTTTGAAAGAAATTGCGGGCGCGTTCAAATTCTCCAGCGTTATGTTCACTCTCGGCAAGCTTGAACGTGGCGTCTTCACTTAAATGGTGCGCTGGAAATTTTGTGATTAATTTCAGAAAATAAAGGGTAGCATTTTCATAATCACCTTGTTCAAAAAATGTCCATGCTAACGAATAATATGTTTGCGGCAGATACAAGGAATCGGGGTATAAATTGATGATTTTTTTGTAGTATTTCTTGGCGTTATTATAGTCGGATCCTTTGAAATACGTTTCTCCCAGCCAGAAAAATGTAACATCTTTAAACTCGGAGGATTGCTCCAGGCTTTGGAAAATGTCAAAGGCTTTTAAATACTGATTTTTAAAGAAATAGCATTGTCCTAAAAGAAGTTGGGCAGGGATGCGTTTTTCAGTTTCCGGGTAAGACTTAAGAAATTGCTGAATATAGCGTTCAGCAACATCGTAGAACCCATCTTCAAAGGCTTTTTGAGAAACGAGAAAAAGCTCTTCTTCATTAGAAATAGCCTCTGCAGATGGCAAAAAAGTTCCTGAAAGGCAAATCAGGATGGCAGTACCGGCAAGGGCGCGTTTTAAAAAACTTCTTAACATGGTCGTGTTGCAAAACAGCCTTTATTTATAAATATTTTATTTTTATTTATTTTTTGCAGGGGTACTGATGAATAATTTTTTTATTGATTCTTATGATCTTGTGCTTTTCGATCTTTACCGGTTATTTTATCGTAAAGATGCGGAGGCTTTTTTAAGACATGAAATTATACTGCTACAATCAGAAGTTTTGACACAATAATCATCCGCACCTGCTTCTTTGGCCGCATTACCGTCGACAGCTTCAAAAGTACCTGTTGTTATAATTACTAGTATATTTCTGGCTAATTCTTTAATAGCCTTACAGGTTTCGTATCCGTTTATTCCCGGCATCTGGGTATCAATCAGCGCGATATCAGGATTGATCTTTTTTGCCTTTTCCACGCCTTCTTCCCCGGATACCGCGGTATAAATTTCATAGTCCTCTTCCTGTTCAGGAAGAATTTCTTCCAGCAACTTTCTGTCACCTTCATTATCATCAACAATTAATAATTTTATTCCCATTTCGTTGAACTTTTCATCCCTTTGAATAATTATTTTGGTAGTCTGACAATCGAAAACCAAAAGCTTTCTATTGTTTGAACGACTTCTATGAATTTTTCAAAATCAACCGGTTTTCTAATATAGCAGTTTGCATGATTTTCATAAGACTCAACCACATCCTCATCCGCGTCGGATGTTGTCAAAACAACTACCGGTATTGTCTTTAAGTCAGGATCATTCTTTATATCTTCCAGAACTTCACGGCCATCTTTTTTAGGCAAATTAAGATCTAATAAAATAAGGTCGGGTGTTGTAGCATTCGAATATTTCCCTTCTTTGTGTAAATATTCAGTTGCTTCAACACCATCGGTTACAATTATAAGAGTATTTTTCAGCTTGCTTTCTGAAAATGCCTCTTTAGTTAATCCAACATCGCCCGGATTATCTTCAACAAGTAAAATCTCTACATTTTTCATTTCCATACTTTTTTTCTCCCGTAACATTTATATTATAGGTTACTTAGGATACAATGATACTCTTTTTTCGCTTTTTGGAATTTTGTAAAAGAACGTTGTCCCTTCTCCTGATTTTGACTGAAACCAAATATTCCCCCGATGTCTTTCTATAATTTTTTTACAAACCGCCAAACCAATTCCTGTCCCTTTGTATTCTGCCGGGCCATGCAACTGCTGAAATATAGTAAATATTTTATCGTTATACTTTTCATCAATTCCGATTCCGTTATCAGCTACAGAAAACACCCAATTTTTTTCTTTTTCTTCTACGCTGATATGAATGACCGGTGGGCGTTCACTTCGAAATTTGATTGCATTACTGATTAGATTTTGAAAAAGCTGTATCATCTGCACATCATCTGCTTCTACCGTTGGTAATTTCTGACACGATATTTTTGTATTTGTTTCTGTTATTATAATTTTTAAATTTTGTAGTACGTGATTATAAATACCGTTTAAATTAACTGTTTCAAATGGTTTGGCTTTCGTGCCTACACGTGAATATTTCAAAAGGTCATTTATTAATTTCTGCATTCTTTGCGCGCCATCAACCGCGAAATGTATAAATTCGCGAGCCTTATCATCGAGTTTATCCTTATACCTTTTTTCGAGCAATTGTGTATAACTGGCTACCATTCTTAGAGGTTCTTGAAGGTCATGTGATGCAACGTAAGCAAACTGTTCCAACTCCTTATTTGATTTTCTTAGTTCTTCTGTTCTCTCTGACACTTCTTCTTCAAGTTTATCCCGATGTTCCGCAAGGGCAGAAAAGGCGAATTGGATCTGCTGCTTCAGCTTCTTGCGCTCGGTGATGTCGAATATAATGCCATCTATCGAAAGAAGTGCTCCATCGGAGTCGAATATCGGTTTTCCTACCTCAGAAAAGTGCCGAATACCACCGTTTTTGTGAATAAAACGATATTCTACCTCAAAAGTCACTTTGTCTTTGATCGCTTGTTTCACCGCTGTCATGGTTTGGTCGCGGTCTTCCTGATGAATGTGCGATTCAATAGAACAAATTTCTCCTTTAATCAGTTCTTCGGGTTTGTACCCTGTAATTGCCGTCACAAAATCATTGAAGAAAATCATCCTGCTATTTTCTTTACTCAGTACTCGATAAACTATTCCCGGCATATTTTCTGTCAGAGTCCGATATTCCTGTTCGTTTTTCCGCAGTTCTTCTTGCATGCGGTAACTCTCGGTTACATCCCGGAACACCAGTACCACGCCGGTGATAACGCCATCAATGTCTCGGATTGGCGCGGCGGAATCAGCGATTTGGCGTTCGGTTTTGTCTTTGGCAATGAGTACGGTATGGTTGGCTAGTCCGACGATCTTACCGTGCTCTAACACACGAGTGACCGGGTTGACGCCCGCTTTCTTTGTCCGGGCATCGACGATGTTGAATACCTCGGTCAGCGCTTTGCCTTTTGCTTCTTCAAATGTCCAGCCGGTGAGCTCCTCGGCCATAGGGTTCATACGCATGATGTTGCTCTGAGTGTCCGTGGTGATGACCGCGTCGCCGATGGAGTTGATGGTGATGCGGAGGTTTTCTTCTTTATCCTGCAATATCACCATATTTTTTGTACGCCTGCGCTCGTAGCATTGGAGTACAACTCCGATGATTATGCCCAGTATCAAGACGATGGCGATCAGCATGCCTTGCAGGACGCTGAATCGCAGTAATTGTCTTTCCATCATTTTCTTCAGGGCCGGTTCCACATCATCGGCATACGTAAGAATATTATCGAACATGTGGTGGAAATGCAGGTCAATATCTGATAATTCGGATTGAGAATGTTTTTTCCATATATTCTGGGCTTTTACCCGAAAGGTGCTGATGCTCTCCAGCGTTTGTTCTACAGTATGGCGCAAATCAGGGTCTGTTAGAGGCAGGAATTTACCGTGGTGACTTTCTCCTCCTTCGAGCATAGCCTTGGCGTACCACTCCGCGTGAGTCAAATGTTCCCACGCATGCTCAATCGTAAGATTTTGATTTCCGCTGATAACCTCCATTAACTCCAGATGTGCTTTGATGACTTCAATTTTGATTTCCATTGTCGCGTCGATCATAGGGGCGTAACGTTCCGCAATATTGCGTCCCATAAGGGAAGAATAGATCATGATACCTGCAATCATCAACGTCAGAACGGTGACCACAAGGACTGGAGTGTATTTTATGCCGGGAGATTGTTCTGGAATTTTTTTGCTTTGCTTTCGAGCGTTCATAAGTCTCCTCGTTTAATTGGCAGATGTTTTTTGTGAACGATATCTGTATCTTTAAATTGTAGTATGCTTTAATCTATTAGCAAGATGTTACTTTTTTAAAATTAATCTGTGCGTAAAACTATAATTTTATCTGCCCGAGTTTTTATTGTTAATAATATCTAAATAATCATCAAAGTGAAAACTGTTGACTTGCTAAATCTCCGGCTTTTTTAATAAGTTGATGAAATTCGTTTGTTTGTGGTGATATTTCAAGTCCCTCCTGCCACACATCAATTGCTTTATCAAATTTTTCAAGATTGCCATAGAGTTTACCTAAGTTTAGGTATGTCCCCGGGAAAGACGGGTCACATTGAAAAGCTTTTTGGTAAAAATTTAAAGCTGACTTATGCATATGATGTTGCGCGAACAATGTCCCTAAAGAAACAAGCAGCGGTGCGTTTTTCACTCTTTGCAGAGAAGTTATCCCAAGTTGCCGGGCCTCTTCTGTTCTGTTCGCATTTAAGTATAATTGTGTCAGAGGCCAGATATGAAGAACGCTGTGAGGGTGAGATGTTTGGATGGATTCATATAGATCGATAGCTTCTTCTACACGCATTTGTTGGGTGTAAAGAGCGGCTAGATTGAGTTTTGCTGCGGTCAGTTTGGGGCGGTATTTGATCGCTTTAAGAAAAGATTGTTCGGTTTTATCAAACTCTCCTTTTTGTGAGTAGATTAACCCAAGATTATTGTGAGCAATCGCAAACTTTGGCTTTAGGTGAATCGCGTGTTGGTAGTGTTTTATGGCAGAATCTATGTCTTCTTGCTTCGTATAGATTAAACCCAAATTGGAATATGTTTCCGGGTTATGAGGGGCAAGCTCAGCAGCCTTTTTTAGCATTTTCCGGGCTTGTTGGTACGCTCCTATGCTGATGTAGGCGCTGCCCAAATTATCATATCCTCTATCGAGGCCGGGAGCTTTTTTGACCACATCGCTCCATAGAGTTATAGCATTTTGCCAAACGTCATTTCGTCGGTAAGTTAAGGATGAAAGAATAGCAGTTATTAGGCATACACTGCAGATAAAAATTCTCCGATTTTTTGTGATTTTGAAAAGAATACTCACAATAACAATAAAGAATCCAATAGATGGCAAGTACATGCGATGTTCAAAAATGACATGACGGATAGGTATGATGCTGCTTTCTACTAATAGCGTTAGAAAAAAGAAAAAAGTTCCAAAAGAAATCAGTTTGTTCTTTTTGTAGTGAACAGCCCCCAGAGAAAGAAGAATTATGAGTGTTAAGAAACATGTGATAACAGCTGGCTCAAAAAAATTATAAGATAACGTGACATTATGATCTAAGCTCTGTCCGACTGGGAATAAAAGTAAACGCAGATATATGCAAATGACTCGAAATTGTGTGAATAGATACATTAGGGGCGTGACGATTTCAGGGGTGTTAATTATCGTTCTGCGGTTTCCGAAAATATACGATAAATCAAACGACATTGTTGCTGGAATAGTGAGTATAAACAGAAGTAAAGCAGCTGGAAGCAGCCATCCTTTTATCCTTTTTTTTGCCTTAACCCCTGGCCGCGGAAAATTTAAAAACATAAATTCATAAAGAAGAATGGCCAACGGTAATGTTGCGGTGTTTTCTTTGGTAAACATTCCGCAGAGGGCAGCGAGTCCGGAAATTAGAAAAAATGAAAAATATTTTTTTTTATTGATAAAGCGAATCCGGGCTTTAGCGTAAAGGCATAAGGATAGAAGATAAAAAAGAGCAGCAAGAGATGCGAGACGCTGGGAAATGAATGTGACAGCTTGTGTTTGCATCGGGTGTGTCAGGAATAAAAGCGCTGTTGATAGGGCTATCAGATCTTTATGTTCCGTTAAGGGATGCTCTCGCATTTTGGGAGAAGAAAGAATGAGAAGGATGAGCCATCTGACGAGGATTGTGTTTAAAATATGTATTAAAAAATTAACGACGTGATATCCAAAGACATCAAGTTTATGTATTTGGTAATTTAAAGCGAAAGAGGCGTATCCGATGATTCGAGAATAGTAATGGAGATTCAGTTTGTGATTTTCTGTTTTGTTGAAATCAAAAAGATGATATATCCTGGGATTATTTTTGATGTTTGACAAGTCATCAAATACAAAATCGTTATCAAAACTGTTTGAGTAAATGATTGCCCCGAGGATAAGAATAAGGAGAATCGGGGCATATTTAAAAGATCCGGCGTTGATTTTGTTTAAAAAAGATAAGGACATAATTTTATAAAATTTGTTTCAGGTATTTCCCGGTGTGAGATGATTTGTTTTTGGCAAGGTCTTCCGGGGAGCCGGCGAAAACAAGTTCTCCTCCCTTGTCTCCTCCATCAGGCCCGAGATCAATGATGTAGTCCGCATTTTTAATTACTTCAAAATTGTGCTCAATGACTAAAACGGTATTACCTTTATCTGCCAGGCGTTGTAAGACGCTTAGTAATTTATCGACATCCGCAAAATGAAGCCCGGTGGTCGGCTCATCCAGGATATAGAGGGTTTTGCCAGTGGCTTGTTTGCATAACTCACTGGCCAGCTTAACACGTTGGGCCTCTCCTCCGGAAAGAGTTGTCGCGGGCTGTCCAAGTTTGATATATCCCAATCCGACATCAAAAAGTGTTTTAAGGATTTTGTTGATGCGCGGGATGTTTTTAAAAATACTTAAGGCCTCCATAACGGATAAATTTAAGACGTCGGAAATATTCTTGTCTTTATAATAGACATCAAGTGTTTGTTCTGTAAAACGTTTGCCGTGGCAGACCTCACATTCCACGAAGACGTCCGGCAGAAAATGCATTTCAATTTTTTTGATCCCATCTCCTGAACAGGCTTCACATCGGCCACCCTTAACATTAAAACTGAACCGCCCTGGTTTATACCCACGCATTTTTGATTCCGGCAGTTGGCTGAACAATGTGCGGATATGACTAAAAATACCTGTGTACGTAGCCGGATTGGATCTTGGAGTGCGTCCGATGGGAGATTGGTCGACAACAATGACTTTATCAATATGCTCAATGCCTTTAATTTTTTTATGCGCGCCTGGTTTTGTTCGCGAGCGGTGCAGTTTTTGTGCTAAGGCATTATAAAGAATGTCATCCACTAATGTCGATTTGCCGGAACCGGAAACCCCTGTAACACAGATAAAAGTACCTAATGGGAAACGAATATTAATTGATTTTAAGTTGTGTTCTGTTGCTCCAAGTATTTCAATGAAATTTGTTTTTTTGATTTCCCTTCGTCTTTGTGGTGTTGGAATTTTCAATTGACCGCGCAAATATTGGCCGGTAAGGGACTTGCGGGATTTTAATAATCCAGGCACACCGCCGGCATAAACAATCTCCCCCCCGTGTTCTCCGGCCCCCGGCCCCAAGTCAATCACATAATCCGCGTTTCGGATGGTAGCTTCATCGTGTTCAACAACAATTAAGGTATTTCCAAGGTCTCGCAAGGTATGTAATGTGTCAAGCAGGCGCTCATTGTCTTTTTGGTGAAGCCCGATACTGGGTTCATCTAAAATATAAACAACTCCAACGAGTCCGGATCCAACCTGTGTGGCTAAGCGAATACGCTCTGCCTCTCCACCGGAAAGCGTGGCACTTTTGCGGTTTAAGGTTAAGTATTCAAGCCCGACATTAATGCAAAAGTCCAGACGCCTGGAAATTTCTTTAAGGATTTGTTCGCTAATGATCTGTTTGTCTTTTGGTAGATTAAGATTTCCAAAAAAATTTTTCGCTTCTTTGATCGATAACGATGTCGCGTGGGCAATGTTTTGGCCGGCAATCTTGATCGCGAGAGATTCTTTTTTAAGGCGTTGTCCATTACAATCCGGACAAGGCAGTTCTGACATGTATCGGGAAATTTCTTCTTGTAGCCAGTCGCTATCTGTTTTTTTAAACAGGCGTTCCATATAATTCAAAACACCTTCAAATTTTTTGCCCCAAACTTCATCTGATGAGCCGTGAAAGATAATTTGTTTGAATTTTTTGGGGAGTTTATTGAATGGAACATGAGGATCAATATCGTAAAGATACCCGATTTCTTTCAATACCGCGCGATAATAAAGCATATAATTGCGTCTGCCTCTTTTCCAGGTGGCGATGGCCTGAACCCAGGCTTTACTGTCATCTGTGACTAAGGCGTGCGGGTCAATTTCCATCTTTGTACCTAACCCGTTACAACTCGGGCAGGCACCGTATGGGGAGTTGAAAGAAAAAATGCGCGGCTCAATTTCTAAAAGGTTAATTCCGCAATCGACGCATGCATAATTCTCACTAAATGTTTTTTCCGGGATTACGTCGTTGTAATTGATGATAACAAGTCCTTTCCCGACATTAAGGGCGGTTTCAATGGAGTCAGTCAGTCTTTTTTTAACTGTGGGCTTAACAGTTAAACGGTCGACAACGACTTCAATATGATGGATCTTGTATTTATCAAGTTCGATTTTATCATTAACATCATAAATTTCTGCATCAACGCGCAGGCGGGCAAAACCTGCTTTAGCCACCTGGTTTTGGATTTGGCGGTATTCGCCTTTTCGTCCACGGATAAGGGGGGCTAGAATATGGATTTTGGTCCCTTCTTTTGACTGCATGACCTGTCGAACAATTTCTTCAGTTGTTTGGCGCTCGATTTCTTTCCCGCATTGATAGCAGTAGGGTGTGCCTATCCGGGCAAAAAGCAGACGCAGATAATCATAGATTTCGGTTTGGGTCGCAACGGTTGACCGGGGATTACGGCTTGTGGTCTTTTGCTCAATGGAAATAGTTGGAGATAATCCTTCGATATACTCGACATTGGGTTTTTGCAGTTGTTCTAAGAATTGACGGGCATAGGCAGATAGGCTTTCAACGTAACGTCGTTGGCCTTCGGCATAGATGGTATCAAAGGCCAGTGACGATTTACCGGATCCACTCAACCCTGTCACAACAATAAATTTGTTGCGGGGGATTTTTAAGTTGATTCCCTTTAAGTTGTGTTCGCGTGCTTCGCGGATAACGATATGATCTGTTTTCATAAGAGTTCAATTATAATGGAAATTGATGTTTTTGAAAAGGGAAAGTGTGCCCGGCGAATGCATTTCTCCGGCTTAAAAAATAGCCCTTACGCATAACTTTATGCTTAAGGGCTATTTTTTAGCTTGGAAGGCTTTATTATTTTCTCTTCTTAGCCTTCTTGACGACTTTCTTCTTGGCTACCTTTTTCTTGACGACTTTCTTCTTGGCAACTTTTTTCTTGGCTACCTTTTTCTTGACGACTTTTTTCTTAGCTACCTTTTTCTTGGCAACTTTCTTCTTGGCAGCTTTCTTTTTCTTCTTAGCGCCACCGCGAACCATCTTTGCGCAAGAAATGTCACCATCTTTATCGATGAAGTAGAGCTATCCTCCCTCTTTCTTGACACCTACCTTGGCGACTTTTTTAGGCTTACCGCCTTTTTTATTTCCGCGTGCCATAACAGCGCAAGAAATGTCCCCATTTTTGTCAACAAAGTAAAGATACCCTTTTTCCTTTTTGACTCCGACTTTAGCTACTTTTTTGGCCATGATTTCACCCCCTTCCTTTTCGTATTTTAAGGCTTATAAGATAGGATACGATGTGTTTAAGTACCTATTCTTATATTTTGACAAAAATCTTTTAGTGCTTGTATGCCGGACAACACAGCTAAATAACTTGTTTTTGGGTTGTCCGGACACGCAATATTCTCAGTGAGTGTTACGATGCGCCCGAAATCCCCTTCTGCTTCGATTTCATGTGAATTCTTTGTATATGTCGGTGATGAAATAATGCGAATCGTCAGTTTATCTTTGGCATTACAGGCTAAGGCCAATGTTGCTGCAACATTTATATTCTGAGGGAAATGTTTGACAGCGGCGGTAACATCACCATCAAAGATAACAGTTTCGCCAGTAATTTTGTCAAGATCAATGCCTTGCGATTCAATATACGGAATGCCGGAAAGGCCGGCAGGAGGTTTGCGTGTTGTGAGAGTGATTTTTGTGATCCCTGCGAGGCTGGCAGCCTTGATGGCATCAATCCCCGCAATTGCACCGGTTGGGATAAGTAATGTTACATGGTTTTCTGCCGCAAGAGAAAACAAATCGTCCGCGTTTAAAAGTTTACCAACGCTCATCACGAGAATATCTTTCTTTGCCGTCAGGGCTGTGCGGATAAGATCCTGGGTGTTTGTGGCATTAACAGCTTCGACCATAAGGTCACAATCTTTAAGTATTTCTTCGAGTGAGGAACGTTTAAGATCTGTTTGGTTGAGAGATTGCTCGAGGGTATCAACTTTTTGTTGATCAAGGTCATAGAGCCCGGATATTTCGCAAAGGTGGCGAAGGTCCTGGACAACGCTTTTAGCGATACCCGATCCGATCGCACCGCATCCGATAATTCCGACTTTAATCTTGTTTTTTGAACACACCATTGTACAGCGGCTAATTACCCCGTAAGGGTTGATTGTTTGTGAACGTTGGTTGCGTTATACATCCGTTACAATGATATTATCAATCAATCTGGTACGGCCAAAACGAACAGCCAGGGTGATTAAAGTTTTTCCTTTAATCGTCTTTAATGGCTGCAAGGTGTTGGCATCAACGCAGGCAATATAATCGACCTTTCCGGAACTTTTTTTGGAAATAGTCTTTTGTATCAGCAGGTTTATTTTTGTGCTGCTTTTTTGCCTGTTTCGAATTGCCTTTTTGGCCAAACATAATGATTGATAAAGAACGGGTGCTTCTCTTCGTTGTTGCGCTGATAAATACTTATTGCGCGAACTTATAGCTAAACCGTCTGGCTCACGTTTTGTCGGTAAAATTTTTACCTTAACCGGAAAATTTAAATCCCGCACCATTTGTTGAATTACGGCACATTGCTGGGCATCCTTCTGCCCGAGGTAAAGCGTATCAGGGGCAACGATATTGAGCAGTTTTCCGACGACCGTCGCGACACCGCGAAAGTGCCCGGGCCGTGACGCGCCGCATAATGTGCCTGCAATTTTATCAACGTCGATGTATGTCAAGGTGCGGTCGGGATAAATACTTTTCTCCGACGGATAAAATATTATATCAAGGTTTTCTTTTTTTGCCAATAAACAATCATTTTTTTTATCCCGAGGATACGACGTGAAATCTTCACCTGCGCCGAACTGTGTGGGGTTAACAAAGATGCTTACGACAACAATGTCATTTTGTTTTCGGCACGCGCGCATCAAAGAAAGGTGCCCTTCGTGAAAGGCTCCCATCGTCGGGACAAACCCTATTGTTTTGTTTTTTTTGCGTGCGGCCGCAAGTGTTGACCGAAGTGCAGAGATGCTTTTAAGTATTTGCATCGCAAAGTTCCTCGAATAAGGTTGGCGCGATCTCGCGTAAAGGATCCATAACGAAATCGCGTTCGAGCATGCGCGGGTGTGGAATTTCTAAATATACTGTGGATATTTTAATGTCATCATAGAGAAGAATATCTATGTCGATGACCCGTGGCCCGTTGCGCACGGATGATGTTCGCCCGAGGTTTTTTTCAATCATTTTGATTTCAATTAAAAGATCCTCGGGTGACAAGGCGGTTTCTGCTTTTAAGACAGCATTGAGGAATTTATCTTGTCCAGGGCCATCAACCGGTTCTGTTTCAATAATCGACGACAATTGAACGATTTTAATGTCAGCTTGTTTTAATGCCGCGAGGGCATGGTGAATATTTTTATTACGGTTACCTAAATTTGATCCTAATCCCAGAAAGATTGTTGCCAAGATTCCCCCCCCCTCTTTTCTTGTGATACACTTGCCTGCCGGAAGGTGTCACAGCTATAGTATTTTGCCCAACCGTTCAACAGCTTCGGTGATGCGGTCCTTGGACACCGTTAAGGCCATGCGGATATATCCCTCTCCTGCAGGTCCAAATCCGACGCCGGGTGTTGCGATAATATCAGCTTTTTCCAAGAAGGCTTGGGATGTTTCCATTGAATCCTTAAACCCTTTAGGAATTTTTCCCCAGGCATAAAAGGCAGCTTTGGGTGATGGAATTTTCCAGCCTATTCCACGTAGTCCGTTGATCAAGCAATCCCGACGTTCTTCGTACATATATCTTAAGTCATCAATTTCAACTTCATCTGTTTTAAGGGCGGCGATACCGGCTACCTGGACGGCTTGAAAAATTCCGGAATCAAAGTTTGATTTTATTTTTGCGAGGGCCGCGATTAATGTCGGGTTCCCGCAGGCCCATCCAATGCGCCAACCGGTCATGTTATATGTTTTTGATAAAGAATGAAACTCAATCGCGACATCCTTAGCCCCTTCAATTTCAAGAATACTTAATGGTTTTTCACCGTCATAATAGATTTCAGAATATGCCATGTCGCTAACAAGGATCATCCCTTTTTCTCTGGCAACAGCAACAAGCTCTGTATAAAATTCTTTGGTTGCTGTTGCAGCAGTGGGGTTGTTGGGATAGTTGACATACATGACTTTAATATCTTTAAGCTCTTTAATTTTGTCAACATTCGGCAGAAAGCCCCGTCCTTCTTTTAACGGTGTGTTAAGGATGCGCCCACCGGCAAACGTAACTGTGGGACGGTATGCCGGATAAGCAGGATCTGTTAAAAGAACCTTGTCTTTGGGATTGATGATTGCAAGAGGTAAATGCGCCAGTCCTTCTTTAGATCCGATAAGCGGATAAATTTCGGTGTCAGTATCGAGTGCGACGCTAAAACGGTTTTGAAACCATTCAGCAATAGCAGTTCGTAACTCAGGCATACCCGCATCCAAAGCGTAGTGTTGGTTGGCAGGATCGGCAACCGCTGTTTTCATTGCTTCGACAATGTGTGGTAGCGTTGGACTATCCGGATCGCCGATTCCTAAATCAATGATATCCCGTCCTTCTGCCTTGGCTTTTCTTTTGGCTTGATCAATCTCGACAAAAAGGTATGGTGGCAATTCTTTTAGCCGGTCTGAAAATTTAATGGTGTTTGGCATTTAAAAAACTCCTTTTGCTTTCTGTTCTCTGCTCTCTGTTATCTGTCTTCCGTTGTTAATTTAATCCCAAAACATCCTGCATATTAAATAAGCCTTTTTCTTTGTTCGTTAAGAATTTGGCTGCCACCAAAGATCCTTTAGCAAAAATGTCACGATTTTTCGCGTGATGATCAATGGTGATAATGTCCTCGGGACTTTCGAAAAAGACTTTATGGTCTCCGATAATCTCGCCTTCCCTTATTGATTCAATATTTTCAACTTTATGGGAAGAGTTTTGCTCTACATGTTCTGCCAGTGTTTTCGCGGTACCTGATGGCGCATCTTTTTTGTGGATATGATGCGCCTCAGTCATTGTGACTTTATACATGTCCGGGGCAACTTGTGCAAGGGTTTGCGCGAGTTTGAACAGTATATTAACGCCAATCGACATGTTAGACGCAAAAACGATCGGGATTGTTTCGGCAGCTTTGTGGATGGTATCAATCTGTTCAGGCGTAAAGCCGGTGGTGCCGATAACCATTTTTACACCATGCGAAACACATGCCTCGATATTAGCAAGCGTTGATTCGGGTGTTGTAAAGTCAATGATGACATCGTTACCTTTTAATGCATCCACCGAGGTGCTGATAATAATGTCGTTTATTTTCTCGTTGACCTTTGGGTGGTCTTTGTGCTCGAGCAAGGTTTGAACAGTAAAGGCGTCATCTTCCAGGGCAAGATGTGTGATGCGTTGTCCCATTCTTCCCTGACAGCCTGTTACGGCGAGTTTAATCATGGTGAATTCCTTTGGTACGCATTTAGCATTTCGTATCTCGCATTTCGTAAAACCTGGCGAGATGCGAGATGCGTTTCGCGAGATACTATTTTAATAGGCCATAATTTTGCAATGCTTCTTTAAGCTTGGCCATGTTGCTCACAGTCATAGGGCATAGTGGTAGTCTTAATTCATCCGAGCACATCCCTAAAAATCCCATTGCGGCCTTAACGGGGATGGGGTTTGTTTCGATAAACATGGATTTGACCAGCGGAAGCATTTTGTAATGAAGTTCTTGCGCTTTGGCGATGTCGCCATTATTAAAGGTTTCAATCATTTTAACAACATCTTGGGGGATAATGTTTGCGATGACAGAAACGACACCCGCACCGCCGATACTTAATAATGGCAAAGTCAACGCGTCGTCACCAGACAACAGGATGAAGTCCTCCGGACAAATTTGTTTAATAGCCTGCATTTGGTCAAGGGAGCCGGCTGCTTCTTTAACCCCGATGATGTTTTTGCAGTCTTTCGCAAGGCGAGCCATTGTCTCCGGAAGAATGTTGACAGCGGTTCGTCCCGGGATGTTGTAAAGGATGATCGGGATATCCGCACTTTCGGCAATAGCCTTGAAGTGACGATATAACCCCTCCTGTGTCGGTTTGTTGTAATAAGGAGAAACAACTAATGCCAAGTTTGCCCCGTCATCCGCGGCATGTTTTGTTAATGATACAGCTTCAGCAGTTGAATTTGATCCGGTCCCGGCCATGATCGGAATGCGTCCATTAGAGGCCTCGATACAAATTTTAATGACACGTTCGTGTTCTTCGTGATCCAATGTCGGGGATTCACCTGTCGTTCCGCATGGTAATATGGCGTTGGTTCCATTTTTAATATGAAACTCGACCAGTTCGCGCAATTTGGTTTCGTCTATTTTTCCATCTATAAATGGGGTGACAATCGCAACAATTGATCCTTTGAGCATTTTAAAACCTCCGGTTTTATTTGGTCGCTAGTATTTGGTTACTGGTATCTGGGATATACAAACTTAATAGTAATATTTGCCTTGGGCTATGAATCTTGCGCTGCCTTTAAGCCAAACATTTGTGATTTCGTTGTTATGTAAATCAAAACAAATATCGAGAATTTCTCCACTTGTGGTGAGCACTTTCATCTTAGCCCCTGTTTTTGTTGATGTATTGGGATGTGCATTTAAATAGGAAATAATCGCAGCCGCGACACTCCCTGTACCACAGGCTTTTGTTTCATCTTCCACACCGCGTTCGTAAGTGCGGTTGGCAACAAGATTGCTTTTAAGCTGTTCGACAAAGTTAACATTTGTCCCTCGGGGACTAAATTTTTTGTGAAAACGGATCATGCGGCCGATTTTGCTGACATCAATTTGATCCAGGGCGTTAACATAAACAATGGTATGCGGGACCCCGGTATCGATATAATGGACACGAAGTTTTTTTCCTTTTAAGGTTAACGTGATGTTCGGTAGATAATCAACCGGATCACTTAGCCGGACATTGGCTACGTTACCTTTGGCCTCGGCCATAAGAGTTCCGGCAATCGTTTCAATGGAGAACAACTTTTTTTTTGGCTTCTTTGTGTGAACGATATACGCAGCCATGCATCGCGCGCCATTCCCGCACATTTCGGCTTCAGAGCCGTCGGCGTTGATGATGCGCATTTTATAATCCGCTTTCCTGGATTTATCCAAAACAAGCAAACCATCCGCGCCGATACCATTACTGCGGTCGCATACCGCGATACATAGTTTTTTGTGGTTCAGGCCTTTCTCGGCATCAATAACAATGAAATCATTGCCAGCCCCTGCCATTTTAGTGAAATTGATAGTCATGATGATCGCTAAACTACGCTAAACTTTACGCTAAACAACGCCAAGA
>JAGLHE010000064.1 GCA_023143685.1 Candidatus Omnitrophota bacterium | reverse complement strand
CTGGCCATAACATAGCCATAAGCCCCGGCACTCATGACCGCGATCAGATCGCCCTGGCCCATTTTGGGTAATAGACGGCCTTTGCCGAAATAGTCTCCACTTTCACAAATTGGCCCGACGATATCCACTTTAACTTTTCGGGCGTTTGTTTTTTTGACCGGCATGATTTCGTGATACGCGTTATAAAGTGATGGCCGGATTAAGTCGTTCATCCCTCCGTCAACGATCAGGAATTTTTTAAACCCGTTGTCTTTAAAATAAAGAACTTTAGTGACAAATATCCCCGCATTCCCCGCGATAAACCGCCCTGGTTCCATGATGATTTTAAGATCAGTATCTTTTACAAGTGGCAAAATGGCCTTTGCAAAATCAGCAGCTGTTTGAGGCCTTTCATTTTTATAAATAATACCCAAGCCGCCGCCGACATTCAGATATTTGATTTCAACGCCCTCTTTGCGTAGTGCCGAAATGAATGAGACAACTTTTTTAATGGCTGTGATGAACGGCGCGCTGTCAACAATTTGAGATCCAATATGAATGTGCAACCCGCTGATTTTAATGTTCGAATATTTCTTTTGAGTTTTTAAAAGATTTCGTGTTGACTGCAGGTCAATCCCGAATTTATTCTTTAGGGTCCCTGTTGTAATATGCGCGTGGGTTGCTGCCTCAACATCCGGGTTGATGCGCAGGGCCACCTGAACAGTCTTTTTCATTTTTCTTGCAATGCGATTGATCTCCACAAGTTCCGCAACCGATTCAACATTAAAAAGAAGAATCCCGGTTTTGATCGCGAGCGTGATCTCTTCCTCTGTTTTTCCGACAGAAGCGAACACAACCTTTTTCGGGTCTGCTTTGACTTTACGTGCTTTTTGAAGCTCTCCCCCGGAAACAATATCTAACCCTGCCCCTTGATCAACAAGGGATTTAACAACCGCCATATTATCATTTGCTTTCATGGCAAAACATATAATAGGATCAATTTCGGTAAACGCTTTTTTGATCTTATTGAAATGATCTGTCAATGTTTTATAGCTGTAAAGGTAGAACGGAGTGCCGACATCTTTGGCGATGCGGCTGACCCGTACCCCTTCGCAATACATTTCGGTATTTTTAAATCTAAAGTCGTGCATCACGTTCTCTTAATCGATTTTTTCGCTTTGACCGATGTCTCGGGGTTGATGATTTTTTTAATAACATTCGGTTTAAGTAAAGGATGAATCTCAGCTAATGTCTTGGCGTCCATGTCCACGATATTAGTTTTACTTTGTAATTTAAGTTGCACAAGTTTACCGACAATCCCATGCGCGTCCTTAAACGCCACTTTGTTTTGGACGAGATAATCAGCAATGTCTGTGGCATAAAGGCATTCGTCATCTAATTGTTTTTGAATATTGGCCTTTTTAAATTTAATATTCTTAAATAAAGCTGTAAGAACTTCCAGCGCATCCTGGACGATTTTGAATGAATCAAATAATGGTTCCTTATCATGCTGCATATCACGATTGTAACTTAACGGAAGTCCTTTCATCATGACCAAAACGTTCACAAGATTTCCATACAGACGTCCGGTTTGCCCCCGGATGAGTTCAAAGACATCCGGATTTTTCTTCTGCGGCATTAAAGAGCTTCCGGTACAAAACGCGTCATCGATATCCACAAAATCAAATTCTTGAGAAGCCCAAAGGATCATGTCTTCAGATAACCGTGATAAGTGCATACCGATAATTGAAAGAACACTTAGGCATTCAATCACAAAATCTCGACTGCTGACAGTTTCAAGTGAGTTGGTTGCAGCTTCAACACCCTTATCACATTCCGAGGTTTTTTTGCTGTCGTAATGTTTCGCATTAATAAACGTGCCGGCTAGCGCGCCTGATCCCATGGTTAAGGTGATATTGTTGTACGCATTAAGTAATTTTGTTTCATCAGCTTCTGCCATTTTGCAATACGCGTCCAGGTAGTCAGTAATGGCTACCGGGATAGCATGCTGTAAATGTGTATAGCCGGGGATGAAAATATCTTTATTCTTGTCGCCGAGTTTTTTAAGGCTTTCGCTGAAAGCTAATAAGCATTTTTCAGTTACAAGAATGTTTTCCAGGCAATAAAGCTTGGTATCAAAAACTACCTGATCGTTGCGTGAACGGCAAGTGTGTAGTTTTAAAGCGGCTTTCCCTGCTTTTTTTTCAACAAGGTGCTGGATATACGAATGGATATCCTCAAAAGACTCGTCGATCTTGAATTTGCCTGATTCTACAGTTTTCAGGATTTCCTTTAACGCCTTTTTGAGTTGGCCATGTTCTGTTACGGTAAGAAGTTTGGCTTTCTTTAAGATTTCGATATGGGTTAATGACCCGATACAGTCGTATTTTGCTAACTTGTAATCGAAATGAATGGAATTTGAAAGTTCTTCAACTAACGCGTTTGTCTGTTTGCTGAAACGTCCACCCCAGAGTTTAGTCATGATAATTCCTTTTTAAAGTACTTAACAAATTTACTCCATAAACGGCATTGCCCACAACTTATTAAATCCTTCGGCAAGTTTTTGGTCAAAAATATCTTTGTCTCCGTACGTGGCAAGTTCTTCTTTGTACCTGGAATATTTTGATTTTCGGCCAACGACCATACAGCTTCCTTTATAAAGTTTTAACCGGACTGTTCCTGTGACATGCTCTTGTGTCGCATCTACATACGCGTCGAGTTGGTGCTTTAATGGTGTTTCCCAAAGCCCGTTATATGTAAGTTCAGCGTATTTTTGGGCAACACGCTGTTTGTATTGCAGTGTTTCCCGATCCAGGACAAGCGCTTCGAGTTCCTGGTGCGCAATATAAAGAATCGTGCCGGCTGGATTTTCATAAATTTCACGTGACTTGATTCCCACAAGGCGGTTTTCAACCATATCCACGCGGCCAACACCGTTTTTTCCACCGATGATGTTGAGTTTATGGATAAGGTCAACCGGTTTATATGTTTTTCCGTTAATCTTAGTCGGGACCCCTTTAACAAAATCAACTTCAATATAAGTTGGTTTTTGAGGGGCCTTTTGTGGGCTTATGGTCATATCATAAATTTCTTCCGGAGGCTCCGTCCACGGATCCTCAAGAACTCCGCATTCAATGGCACGTCCGTAAAGATTTTTATCAATGCTATATGGATTTTTTTTCGTAACATTACATGGTATTTTATGTTTCAAAGCATAATCAATCTCTTCTTCACGGGTTTTTAATTCCCACGTACGTAAAGGAGCCATCTGCTCGAGTTTAGGTGCCAGTATTGCAATGGTTGTTTCAAAACGCACCTGATCATTACCTTTTCCAGTACAGCCATGAGCAACGGTTGTGGCTTTTTCTTTGTTAGCGATTAAGACCTGGTGTTTAGCAATTAGCGGGCGGGATAGCGCCGTGGCTAATAGATACTTGTTTTCGTAAATCGCGCCTGCTTTTAATGCGGGAAAAACATAGTCTGTGACAAATTCTTTTTGGAGATTTAAAACATAGACCTTTGATGCGCCGGTCTTTATCGCACGTTTTTTAATAACTTCAAAGTTTTCCCCTTGTCCAACATCAGCAATGGCAGCAATAACATCATAATCTTTGTCCCGAAGCCATTTGATTAAACATGAGGTATCGAGT
Source organism: Candidatus Omnitrophota bacterium (assembly GCA_023143685.1). Classification (GTDB taxonomy): domain Bacteria; phylum Omnitrophota; class Gorgyraeia; order Zapsychrales; family JANLHA01; genus JAGLHE01. The sequence goes on along the minus strand of JAGLHE010000064.1, from coordinate 1,022 downwards.
CCTCCCGAGTAAGCTAATACAACTTTTTTCATTATAATATTCCTTTCTTCATAAAATGGACAGGCACAGGGGCCTGTCCCTACTGACACAGTGTGATCAATACTGCTTTTTGCGCGTGCAGGCGATTTTCTGCCTGATCAAAAACAATCGAGTTCGGTCCGTCAATGACATCAGCCGTGACTTCCTGTCCCCGGTGGGCCGGCAAACAGTGCATAAAAATATGATCTTTGGCTGCCAAGGCCATAAGCTCGGCATTGATTTGGTAATCTTGAAATATTTTTAAACGGTCAGGGGATTCTTCTTCCTGCCCCATACTCACCCAAACATCTGTATATACAACATTGGCATTTTTAACAGCTTCCCGGAGATCGGTTGTTATTACAATTTTAGCGTTGTTGTTTTTTGTATAACTATTCGCTTGCGCGACAATTTTTCCATCTGGTGTGTACCCTCGGGGTGTTGCAACGCTGATATTCATGCCGACCTTTGCGCATCCCAGGAGAAGCGAGTTGCAGACATTGTTCCCGTCACCAACAAATGCCAATGTCAGGTCATCTAGACTACCAAAATGTTCTTTGATTGATAAAAGATCAGCTAAGGCCTGGCATGGATGATACAGATCTGAAAGGCCATTAATAACAGGAACATTGGCATGTTGTCCTAACGCGATCATATCGTCGTGTGAGTTTGTGCGTGCGACAATCCCGTCAAGGTATCGCGACAAGGTTTTGGCAACGTCTTGCGTAGATTCACGTTTTCCCAAATTAATTTCCTGGGGGCTTAAATAGATGCATTTTCCGCCTAATTGGTAAACCCCGACTTCAAACGAAACACGGGTGCGGTTAGACGGTTTTTGAAAAAGCAGGCCGATCGCTTTACCCTTAAGATGGTCAGAAAACCCGATGGTTCTTTTTTTGAGGGTTGCTGCCAAATCAAGAATCTGCAGGATTTCTTGTCCGGTAAAATTGTCCAGGCTAATGAGGTCACGCTTCATTTTCAGATTCCTTTTAAATCGCGAAACT
>JAGLHE010000063.1 GCA_023143685.1 Candidatus Omnitrophota bacterium | reverse complement strand
CGCGCAATATGTGATTGCAGTTAAGCTACTAAGCAAAAGCGCGTTAACGCGTAGGCTAAAGGATGGAAGCACAAAGTCCCGTGTGAAAAAGGTTGCGACAAAGAAGAAAGTGAAAATAAAAGGCCGCAGATGAGCACAGATAAAAAACCCTGAGGTTGTGCAACCCCAGGGTTTTTTTTTATCTGCGTTCATCTGCGTATCGCGAAACGATATCTGTGTTCATCAGTGTTTTTTACGCGCTTTTAAACTCCGCGAGTAAGCTGGTGATACTTGCCTTGGCATCCCCGAACAACATACGTGTATTGTCATAGAAAAAAAGTTCGTTTTGTATCCCGGCAAACCCGGCTGCCATAGAACGTTTTAAAACAATAACGGTCTTGGCATAATCAACATTGATGATAGGCATGCCGTAAATCGGACTTGATTCATCATGGCGTGCCGCAGGATTAACAACATCATTCGCCCCGATAACTATACAAACATCAACAGTATCCATTGTTGGGTTAATATCATCCATTTCCACTAACTGATCATAAGGAACGTTGGCTTCAGCTAAAAGAACATTCATGTGTCCAGGCATTCGTCCTGCAACAGGGTGGACCGCGTATTTAACTTCAGTACCATTTGCTTCTAATAATTCACCTAACTCACGCACAACATGCTGTGCCTGGGCCACCGCTAACCCGTATCCTGGAACAAACGCCACAGAACTCGCGGCTTCAAGAATATAGTACACATCTTCAACGCTGGCCGGTTTGACTTCACCTTGCTGTTCCCCGGAACCTTTTTTCTGGACAGTCGCGCCGAAGCCACTGAAAAGAACATTTGCGAGTGAACGGTTCATGGCCTTACACATAATGTTGGTCAGGATCAAACCACTTGCTCCAACCAAAGAACCGGCAACGATCAAGATGTTATTTTGGATGACAAACCCGGCAGCACACGCAGCTAACCCGGAATAACTGTTTAAAAGAGAAATAACAACCGGCATATCCGCACCACCTATCGGGATAACGACCAAAACCCCTAAAATCAGGGAGATCACGACAGTGGCAATAAAGATCGGATAACTGGCAGCCGGGTTCATGCAAAAAATTACCCCGCAAGCAATAACCATCAAAAGAATAAGCACATTAACGATTTGTTGGCCGGTATAAAGAATGGGTTTGCCGGTTATCTTTTCAGCTAATTTTGCCCAGGCAATAACGCTTCCGGTAAAGGTAACACCCCCGATAAGAACCGCTAAAAAGATCGTAAAGGTCGTTAGTGTATCTCCAGCCGGTGTATAGTGATATACCGCCCAGCCAACGATCAGGCTTGCAATACCGCCGGATCCATTAAAAAGGGCGACCATCTCCGGCATCGCGGTCATGGAGATCAATCGTGCGGCTAACGCCCCAACGATTGACCCGACTACAACGCCGATAATGATCCACTGAAAGCTTAGGCCTTTTGTTAATAAGGTGGCGACGACAGCCAAAAACATCCCGATCGCGGAAAGCATATTACCTTTTCGGGCGGTTGCTGGCGAGCTCAACATTTTAAGGCCAAAAATGAAGAGCATCGCAGAAACGATATACGTAAAATTGATTGCGATACTTAAGTCCACGTCTTCCTCCAGGTTATTTCTGATTAAACAGAATATATTAAAAATTTTTTTTCAGTTGAGATCCTTCTTCACTGCGCTCATCAAGATGGCGAGCTGAAGGATAGTCGTCTCGTTATTTTGTCGCAGGCGTTTCTTTTTTCTTGAACATCGCAAGCATGCGGTCTGTCACAAGGTATCCACCAACAACGTTGATCATCGCAAATGCAACGGCGAGCGTCCCAAGCATAATACTAACTTGATTTCCTTTTCCACCAGCGGAAAGAAGGGCTCCGACAATCGTGATCCCGGAGATTGCATTTGATCCGGACATCAAAGGCGTGTGCAGTGTTGCAGGAACCTTTGCAATCAACTCAAACCCAAGGAAGATTGAGAGGACAAAGACGAAAAAGAATAAAACAAGTGTATTCGGATCCATAACAACTCCTTACCTATTTTTTAAGGTTTTTTATAGCCTCGTTAACGACCTCGCCGGTATGTGTGATGATACAGGCTTTAAAGAATTCATCTTCAAGGTCTAATTTGAATGTTTTAGCCTCGTTATCCCAATAAGATTCGATGAGATTAACAAGGTTCGTTGAGTACATTTGGCTGGCATGCACAGGTACACGGCCAGGAAGATTAGCCAGACCGATGATTTTAACACCGTTTTCTGTAATGGCTTCTTCATTAAGCTTCGAACCTTCAACATTTCCGCCTGTTTCAACCGCCATGTCTACAATAATACTGCCCGGCTTCATTTGGGTAACCATATCTTTTGTTAAAATAACCGGTGCCTTGCGGCCGAAAAGTTGGGCAGTTGTGATAACAATATCAGATTGTGCGCAAACTTTCGCCATGCCTTGTCTTTGTTTCTCAAGTTGTTCTTCAGTTAAAGCTTTGGCGTAGCCATCTTCGGTTTGACCCATCTCACCCAAGTCGATTTTAATAAATTTTGCACCTAACGATTTAACTTGTTCTTCAACGATCGGTCGTGTGTCAAAGGCTTCAACACGGGCACCTAAACGTTTGGCGGTCGCGATAGCTTGAAGACCCGCAACCCCAACACCGATAACAAAAACTCGTGCGGGAGTGATCGTTCCTGACGGTGTTGTCATCATCGGTAAAATTTTATCTAACCGCTCGGCTGCTAAAAGAACAGCCACATAGCCACCTAAATTCGCTTGTGAACTTAAAGCATCCATTTTTTGGGCGATCGTTGAACGTGGGATCATTTCCATGCTTAACGCTGTGATATTGTTTTTGGTTAAGGCCTCAACGATTTCATGTTCGTTAAATGGATCAAGGTAGCTGATATGGATGGCACCTTTTTTGATTTGGCTGATTTCTTCTAAAACAGGTTTTCGGAGGCGAAGTAAAATGTCTGATGATGCTAAGATGGAAGCGCGGTCACTGATTTCTGCGCCGGCTTTGGTGTATTCTTCATCGGCGATACCGATGGTTGCCCCTAATCCTTTTTCTGCGGTGATCCGCGCACCTTTTTTGACCAAGCGGTCAACGGATGCGGGGATGAGAGGGACACGTCTTTCCCCCTCGAAAGTTTCTTTTAGTATCCCGATTTGCATTGTTCCTGACTCCTTAATTAAGTACAATTTATATATTTCTATTAGAATCGTAAATATTTTCATAGAATACCAAATACACTTTTAAAGTCAAGCGGTATTTTGTGGGGATTTTCTTTAGTTTAAAAGTGTTTCATCTTGACAGGTAATAAGGTGAGGAATATAGTAAAAATCAATTATTGAGAAGTTTTTAAAGGTTAGTGAGTGATACGTGTCTGTAAATTCAGGAACAATTGATCGGCCATTACGTGTGGCGATTGTCGGCAGCGGGCCGAGTGGGTTTTACGCGGCTGGGGCTTTACAGCAGGCCGACTTGAATGTGCAAATTGATATGTTGGACCGGTTGCCGGCACCGTTTGGGTTGGTTCGTTACGGGGTTGCACCTGATCATGATAATATCAAAGTTATTACACGATTATTTGAAAAAATTGCACAAAAAGAAAATTTTTCCTTTTTGGGCAATGTTTATGTGGGCAAAGATATTTCGGTTGAAGAGCTAAAAGAGTTTTATGACGCTATCATTTTTGCGTGCGGGGCCGAAACCGATCGAAAGTTGGATATCCCGGGGATTGATTTGGAGGGAAGCCATACGGCAACGGAATTTGTTGGCTGGTACAATGGCCATCCGGATTATGTGGATAGAGAATTTGATTTGTCACAAGAGGTGGTTGTTATTATTGGACAAGGAAATGTGGCGATTGATGTCGCGCGAATTTTATGTAAGACAGTGGATGAATTAAATAAGACGGATATTTCGCAACACGCGCTGGATATCTTAGCTGAGAGTAAAATTAAAGAAGTCCATATGGTAGGCCGTCGGGGTCCGGTTCAATCTGCTTTTACTTTTGCGGAAATTGAGGAGATTCAAGATTTAAAAAATTGCACACCGGTTTTTGACAAAAAGTATCTTGATATCAATGAGGCAAGCCGTATAGAGCTCAATAATCCGAACGATCATATGTATATACGTAAATGGAAAGTTTTTGAAAATTTCGCGCAAACAAAGGATATAAAAAAAAGAAAACTCATTTTAGATTTTTATTTAAGCCCGGTTGAGATAAAAGGGCAAGGCCGTGCTGAAAAAGTCATCTTTGAAGAGAATGAACTCGTTGGTAAACCTAAGGCGCAAAAAGCAACGGGGACTGGAAGATTTATTGAAATAGATTGCGGGCTCTTTTTTAGAAGTGTCGGTTATCAGGGCCGTCCCTTGGGTTGGGTTCCATTTGACGAACAAAAAGGTATTTTTCCAAATAAGGACGGTCGCATCCTGGATGGCGATCATGAGGTCCCCGGGATGTATGCGGTGGGATGGATTGGCCAAGGACCTGTTGGCGTAATAGGTACTAATAAATCTCCGGCGCAAAAAACCGTTGCCAATTTATTGGCAGATATTCCCCGATTAACTCCGTGTAGAAATTCTAATCCGCAAGCAATCTATGATTTCTTGAAACAAAAAGGTGTGGCGGTCATTACTTTTGACGACTGGAAAAAGATTGATGCGGCCGAAATTGCACGAGGGCAGGAGGCAGGAAAACCTCGTGAAAAATTTATTCGTGTTGAAGATATGATGAATGTTGTTGGGAAGAAAACACTGATGAGCACTGATGAAAAGCGCAGATAAAGTACACAGATGAATACTGATAATTACATAGCCCGGTATTGGCATCCAGCAGATAATAATCGCATTGTCTGCACCTTGTGCCCTCGTGAATGCGCCTTAAAAGAAGGCCAACGCGGGTTTTGTTTTGTCCGGCAGAATATTGACGGACAGCTTGTCCTGACGACGTACGGTCGTAGCAGCGGTTTCTGTGTTGATCCTGTCGAAAAAAAGCCGCTCAATCATTTTTATCCTGGAACACCTGTTTTGTCGTTCGGCACCGCGGGCTGTAACTTAGGATGCAAGTTTTGCCAAAACTGGAGTATTAGTAAATCCAAAGAGTTTGACAGTCTTACGGATATCGCGTCCCCAAAGGCGATCTCGCAGGCGGCACAACAGGCGGGATGTAAAAGTGTGGCTTTTACATATAATGATCCTGTGATTTTTGCCGAGTATGCTATTGATACCGCGAAAAAATGTCATGATTTAGGCATAAAGACTGTTGCGGTCACAGCCGGTTATATAGGTAAAGAGGCGGGTAAAGATTTTTTTGCGCACATGGATGCGGCGAATGTGGATTTAAAATCGTTTAGTGAAAAGTTTTATCAGGATCTCACTCAAGGCGGGCACTTGCATCCGGTTTTAGATACGCTTGTGTATTTAAAAAAGGAAACAGATGTTTGGTTTGAAATAACAACGCTTTTAATACCTGGAGAAAATGATTCTGATGAAGAGGCCCAAAAGATGTGCGACTGGATTGTCGAGAATTTAGGAGAAGATGTGCCTTTACATTTTTCGGCATTTCATCCGGATTTTCAGTTGATGGATCATCCGGCGACATCGCCTGCGACATTAACCCGAGCAAGGGAAATTGCCTTGTCCAGTGGGATCCGTTACGTTTACACTGGAAATGTCCATGATCGAGAAGGCGGAAGCACGTTTTGTCATGCTTGCAAGAAATTGTTAATTGAACGTGACTGGTATGAGCTGGGTGA
>JAGLHE010000062.1 GCA_023143685.1 Candidatus Omnitrophota bacterium | reverse complement strand
ACCAAGTACGAGGCACGAACTTGCTATTATGAAACTTCTCAGCTGGAATGTAAATGGTATCAGGGCTATTGAAAAAAAGGGGTTTTTAGAATGGCTACATAAAGAATCTCCGGATATCTTGTGTGTTCAGGAAACTAAGGCGCATCCGAAACAGCTGAAAGAGAATTTGCATTTTCCAAACGGTTACAAAACGTATTGGGCGGCAGCGGAGAAAAAAGGATATAGCGGGGTTGCGGTGTTTTCTAAAACAGAACCCAGGTCTGTGCAAGCCGGGCTTGGTGTTGAGGGATTCGACACCGAAGGCCGCACATTGATCATGGATTACGGTAAGTTTGTTTTGTTTAACATCTATTATCCCAACGGCGGCAACGGCAATATACGTGTTCCGTTTAAACTGGCGTTTTATGATGTGTTTTTAAAGGTCGCGGAAAAATTAAAAAAAAAGGGCAAAAAACTTATTATTTGCGGGGATGTAAATACCGCGCATGAAGAAATTGATTTGGCCCGGCCTAAACAGAATGAAAAAAATACAGGGTTTCTTCCTGAAGAGCGTGCTTGGGTGACAAAATTTTTAAGCAAAGGGTACATCGATACCTTCCGCCATTTCATTAAAGAGGGCGGACATTATTCCTGGTGGGATTACAAAACGCGGGCACGAGAACGAAACATTGGCTGGCGGTTAGACTATTTTTTTATTACACCAAATCTGTTGCCAAAATTAAAGTCCGCGTTTATGTTGGCAGATGTGAGGGGCTCAGACCATTGTCCGGTGGGGGTAGTAATTAATATTTGAAGTGCGGGGTACGGTTGTCTTAACTAATTCTCGCTTCTATCTCTGCATTTATTATGCTAAAATAACTGAAATTCGTTATTAATTTTTTAAATTCCACGTGTCGATGAACTATTGTTGCCAATTTTTAAAATCTTCTATAGGTAAAAATCAAATCGTTGCCGTTACCGGCCTCGTTCTTATTGAATTTATTTGCGGACATTTATTGGATAATTTTTTTATTTGTAGTGGATTGGCTGGAAGTTCCGCCGCCGCTCGCATGAATAAAGAGTTTTTCAGGGAAAATTTAAAATAAGCTTGCGTGATATTGCGTGATATTTTTGCGCTCAGTCTTGACAGTTGCAGGCTTTCGCTATAGGATTAGACACTTAATTAAGCCCGGAATTCGAAATGCTTTCAGTATTTCGAGGGAACCACACTTAGGTAACTCAATAAGAAACAAAATTCAAGAAGAATTGTATAAAATGCCGACGGAAACAACAATGATAGCAGACATCCAGGCTGTGTTGAAAAATTATACAGATGACAGGGACAACCTTATCCCGATTTTGCAGGAAGTTCAGGAAATGTCAGGATATATTTCTGAAGAATCGATGGATGTGATCGCGGATTATTTGGACATTACGCCCACAGAAATATATGGGGTTGCGACTTTTTATACCCAATTTGTTTTTACACGTCCGGGGGAACATGTGATCAAGGTGTGTCTTGGGACGGCTTGCCATGTTAAAAAGGGCCAGCAGATTATGGGAGAGATAATTAACTACCTCGGCATTCAACCAGGTGAGACAACAGAAGATTATAAATTCACTTTAGCGGCAGTAGCCTGTTTAGGTTCTTGCGCGTTAGCACCTGCTGTGGTTATTGATGGTGAAGTTTATGGCCGTCAAACTCCTCAATCGGTAAAGAAATTGCTTAAAGAAATACGCGAGTCATAAAAATGACATTCGAAGAAATACAAAAGAAATCAAATCAGGAATGGAAAACGTTTAGTGTTTTTAAACGTCCTCGTATTCTTATCGGGGCAGCGACGTGTGGCCGTGCGGCAGGGGCGAAGAAAGTGCGCGCAGCGTTTGAAAAAGTTATTGAAGACAAAAAGATCGACGTGGATATTTATGAAGTCGGCTGTATTGGGATGTGTTATGCCGAACCGCTTGTTGAGATAGCACTGCCTGACGGAAGAAGGGTTATATATGGCGACATGACCGGGGAGAAGGCAGAAAAACTTATTGAAGATTTTATTCAGGGAGACAACCCCCATCCTGAAATGGCGTTAGCCACATGTGGCGATGTTGAAATTGAAGGCATCGCACCTGTTAAAGACCTTCCGATGATGCAGGGGCAGGTTCGTATTGTCCTTCGCAATGCAGGGATTATTGACCCGACCAATGTTTATCATTATGTCGCGCGTGGCGGATATTCCGGCTTGGAAAAAGCCTTGAAGATTGATCCGGAAAAAGTGATTGAAACAGTATTTAATTCCGGTCTTCGTGGACGAGGAGGCGCGGGGTTCCCTACAGGTTTAAAATGGGGTTTTGCCCGTAAAGCGCAGTCGGATGAGAAATATGTGATTTGTAACGCGGATGAAGGCGATCCAGGCGCGTTTATGGATCGTTCGGTAATTGAAAGTGATCCTCACGCGGTTTTGGAAGGCTTGACGATCGCAGGTTATGCGGTCGGCGCAAGTCAGGGATATATTTATGTGCGTGCTGAGTATCCACTCGCGATTGAGCGATTGACTGAAGCGATCAAACAGATGGAAGAATTGAATTTGATTGGCGATGATATTATGGGAAGCAGTTTTAGTTTTCACGTAAAGATAAAAAAAGGTGCCGGTGCTTTTGTTTGCGGTGAGGAAACCGCGTTGATGGCTTCGATCGAGGGGCAGCGCGGCATGCCAAGATCCCGTCCGCCATTTCCTGCCCAGTCCGGCCTTCATGAAAAACCTACCAATATTAATAACGTTGAAACGCTTGCTAATGTTTCAGAGATTTTAAACAAAGGTGCTGATTGGTATACCCAGTATGGAACAGAAAAAAGCCGGGGAACAAAAACGTTTGCCCTCGCTGGAAAAATCAACCATACCGGATTGATCGAAGTTCCGATGGGGATCATTTTAAAAGATGTTATTTTTAATATCGGCGGTGGGATTCCGAACGATAAAAAGCTGAAGGCAGTGCAGACCGGCGGTCCATCAGGTGGATGTATTCCTGCTGATATGGTAGATATGCCGGTGGATTATGAAAAACTCGCGGAAGCAGGTTCGATCATGGGTTCAGGCGGGATGGTGGTTATGGATGAAGATAACTGTATGGTGGATATCGCCCGTTATTTCACACATTTTACGCGTGATGAATCCTGCGGAAAATGTGTGCCGTGCCGCATGGGCTCACAGCACCTGCCGCGCCTGTTATGTGAGATTGCTGACGGGAAAGGCACTGAACAACATCTTGTTTTGTTAAAAAATTTAGCAGAAACGATCAAATCAGGTTCTTTATGCGGGCTTGGCCAGACATTGCCCAATCCGGTGTTGAGTACGCTCAAATATTTTCATGATGAATATGAAGCACATATTAAAGAGAAGCAATGCCCGGCTAAGGTGTGCAAGGAGTTGTTTTATTACACAATAGATGAAGATATTTGTAAGGAAAAAGCGTGTGGGATTTGCAAGCGCAATTGTTCGTATGGCGCAATCGAGGGGGAGAAGCGCGTTGCGCATAAAATTATTACAGAGAAGTGTACGAAGTGCGGGATGTGTTTTGATGTCTGCCCATTCGGGGCAGTGAAGAAGGTATAGTCTGGTATCTGGTGGATGGTTAATAGTTAATGGGTAATGGTATCGGGTTGTTTAGTTATGGAGTAAAAAATGTCAGGTATTAAATTAAAAATCGATGGAAAAGAAGTAGAAGCGCAGGCAGGGGATACAATCCTGGATGCGGCAAAGAATGCCGGCATTGATATCCCGACTCTTTGCGCGCATCCTAGCTTAGAGCCGTATGGTGCTTGTCGGTTATGTATCGTGAAAGTTGAGGGAATGCGCGGATATCCCACGTCTTGTACAACGCCTGTGGCTGATGGGATGAATGTTAATACCACGAATGAAGACATTATTCAATTACGTAGAAATATCCTTAAATTGTTATTAAGCGGACATACAAGCCCTTGTGTTGTGTGTTTGCATAAAGATTTGTGTGAAAAATATCGTCCTACCCCGACTAAGGCTGGCCGCACTACACGCTGTGGAACCTGTAGTAATAGAGAAGATTGTAGTTTGAAAGGGTATTCCGATGAGTATGAAATCAAGGATTTGGAAGTCCCTGTGATTTACAACAACATCCCGGTTGAACGTGATGACCCGTTTATGGACAGGGATTACAGCCTGTGCATTCTTTGTGGGCGGTGTGTGCGGATTTGTAAAAAGTTGCACGACGGTAAAGGGGCGATTGATTTTATTGGTCGTGGAAAAGATGCGCGCATTGGAACAGTTTTTGGGAAAGATCATACGGATACAAACTGTCAGTTCTGCGGCGCATGTGTTGACATTTGTCCGACGGGAGCGCTTACGGACCGCTACGCCAAATGGCTTGGGACTCCAGATGAAGTGGTGCGTACTACATGTATGCTTTGTCCCGAAGGATGTTTAATTGATTTAAAAGTTAAAAATGGCCAGGTGATCGGTGCGCAAGCCACAGACTTAACGGTTGATGCCCGTGTGTGTGCAATCGGCCGGTTTGTGTTGCCGCAGTTATTTGAAAATCCCTCACGCTTAAGAAAACATATGATTCGTGTAGTAGATGGTGATCGTAAGGTTTCGTATGAAGAAACGGTTGAACATGCAGCAGAGAAGCTCAAAAGTTTCAGTGGTGAGGCATTTGCGATGATTGCGCATCCTTCCACAACGCGCGAAGATATTTATTTAATGCGGAAGTTTACAAAAGAAGCCATGAAGTCAGATAATTTTTGTGTTGTTAAAATTGATAAGGCGACAACGCTCGTTGATGATACGATTGTTAATGGAATCGAGAGTGGGAAGATTAAGGCAGCGTTTACGACAGGGGATTATTTAGGTAAAGAATTGCTGGATAAACTGGAAGTTCTTATTGTCGCGGATATGTTTCCGTCAAAGGCGACTGAACAGGCAGACGCGGTTTTTGCTGCCGGAGCATTGGCGGAAACGTCAGGCACGTTTATTACCAAAGCCGGCGAGGCCCGTGAAATTAACGTGTGTGCTAAATTGCCGGATGATATTTATCCGGACTGGAAGATTATTTCAGACGTGGCAGCGAAGATGGGCGCGTCAGGTGTAGCTGTTAAGTCTAGCGAAGAAATCACAAAAGAATTGCCGGAGTCGCAAGTTGCTAAATCTGTTAACGAGGGTTCTCCGATTGAGGATTTAGCATTATTACCGAGAATTTACCGTGGCCATAAATTTGAAGATATTGTTTGCGCGCTTAAAGCATTGGTTATAAAAGAGGAGCCTGTTGAGGAAGAAACACGGGAGACGGGTGAAGAAAAACGATTTAAGATTCTTGAGAAACAAGAGCTTGTTCCAGATACTCATATGCTCAAGGTTTATGCCCCGGCAGTAGCTGAAAACTGCAAGCCAGGCCAGTTTGTGATTGCGATGGTTAATGAGTTTTCTGAAAGAATTCCGTATACGGTTGCGGATTGGGATAAAGATGAAGGGACTGTTACGATTAATGTCCTAGAGGCTGGCCGGTCTAGCCGGGAAGTTGCATTGCTTAAAGAAGGTGATCACTTGGCTCATTTTGCCGGGCCGCTTGGCAAAGAGATTGATGTTAAAAAATATGGCACAGTTGTGTTAGGCGGCGGATGTTATGGCGTGGGCGGAATTTATCCACTTGCCAAGGAATTAAAGAAAGCCGGCAATAGAGTAATTTGTGTGATCGAAGCGGCAAGTCATTACTTGCTTTATTGGGAAAAGAAATTAAAAGATGCATGTGATGAATTAGTTATCACAACCAAAGACGGTTCTAGAGATATTAAAGGTGGTGTCCAGGAAGGGGTCGAAATGCTTGTTGGGCGCGGCGAAAAGATTGACCAGTCCTTTATTATCGGCTGTACCTTTATGATGATGTTGGTGTGTGAAGAAACAAAGAAACATAGTATCCCAACGCTAACCGCAATGAACCCGTTGATGCTGGACGGAACCGGGATGTGCGGCGCGTGCCGTGTGACGATGGGTGAAGAAGTAAAGTTCGCGTGTGTGGATGGGCCGTTTTTAGATGGTCTTCAGATTGATTGGAAAGAATTAATGCAGCGGCATAGCGCGTTTCGTAGTGAAGAGATCGAATCGTTGCCGCAGGAGCATAGTAAACATAAACACCTTTGTCGAACTATATAAGTTGCTGGTTCCTGGTATCTGGCAAAATGTGTAAAACAATATAGCGGGCTACGTAAAAAATTATGAATGACGAGAAAAAAGAGTTAACACCAAAAGACCGGATGGCTATTCCACGCCAAAAAATGCCGGAACAGGCACCAGAGCGCCGTCGCAGTAATTATGAGGAAGTACCGCATGGTTTTAGCGAAGAAACTGCGATTTTAGAAGCGCAGCGTTGTTTAAAGTGCAAGAAGCCAAAGTGCGTTGAAGGGTGCCCGGTCAATATTGATATCCCTGGATTTATTTCCTTGATTGAGGAAGGCAAGTTTGCTGAGGCCGCGTGGAAGCTTAAAGAGCAGAATTCTCTGCCAGCTGTCACAGGCCGTGTTTGTCCGCAAGAAACGCAATGCGAATGCCTGTGTGTTGTCGGAAAAAAAGGTGGGCCGGTTAGTATAGGCCGGCTGGAAAGATTTGCCGCGGATTATGAGAGGGTTCATAAAAAGACAAAACTTCCTTCAAAAGCACCAGCAACCGGAAAAAAAGTAGCGGTGATTGGATCTGGCCCGGCAGGGTTAACTGTTGCCGGGGATTTGATTAAACTAGGTCATGATGTCACGATTTTTGAAGCATTGCATGAACCGGGTGGGGTTTTGATGTATGGTATCCCTGAATTTCGTTTGCCGAAAGAAATCGTTTTATCAGAAATTGATTTTTTGAAAAAACAGGGTGTTAAATTAATTGAAGATTATGTTATTGGAAAAGCGGATAGCGTTGACTCTTTGCTTGAACATGGGTTTGATGCTGTATTTATCGGAACAGGCGCGGGCCTGCCGATGTTTATGAAGATTCCAGGGGAGAATTTGATCGGGGTATATTCTGCTAATGAATATTTGACTCGTGCAAATTTAATGAAGACGTATCAGTTTCCGAAATACGGGACAGCTCCGATTAGAAGTAAGCATGTTGTGGTTGTTGGGGGTGGTAACGTTGCAATGGATTCGGTGCGTTCTGCGGTGCGCTCGGGTGCGAAAGGGACAATTGTTTATCGACGTAGCCGTGAAGAGATGCCTGCGCGTGACGAAGAAATCCATCATGCTGAGGAAGAAGGCGTGGATTTTCAGCTGCTAACTAACCCGACACGGATCATCGGTGATGAAAAGGGGCGAGTGAAGACGATTGAGTGTTTGCGTATGGAGTTGGGCGAACCGGATGATAGCGGTCGGCGCCGACCGGTTCCTGTTAAAGGAAGTGAGTTTTTAATCGAATGCGACACAGTTATCCCTGCTTTAGGTAACAAACCCAATCCGTTGATTTCGCAAACCACTCCGGATTTAAAGATGAGCAAGTGGGGCACAATTGATGCGGATGAAACCACGATGGAAACCTCAAAAAAAGGCGTTTTTGCCGGCGGCGATATCGTAAGTGGTGCCGCGACCGTTATTTTGGCGATGGGACAGGGCAAAATCGCTGCCAACTCTATCCACAAATACCTGATGGGTGAAGAGCTTAAGCCTGTTCAAGAATCTGACCCGGAATCTGCGTAGTGAAATCCTACTATTCAAATTCCCATTGTTATTGTTTTTGTGATTGACGGGGCCACATATATATAATATACTTCACTTTATTATGGGTGGGAAAATTATAAATTTCAGCTTTCTTTTACCTCCCATCTCTCGTCTTACGCAGTTGCTCTCCTTAAATTGTATTATTATTTCTTCATAACACAATTAATATCATAAGGTGGATCATGTTTAAAAATATTTTAATTTTTGGTCATTCAAACATAGGGGATGTCTGCTATGACTTGGCAGTCGTAGATCCTCTGCGTAAAAAATTTCCCCAAGCGAGGATAACTTTTTTAACAACTGCCCGGTGTAAGGGTATTGTTGATGGTTATAAGGGCATAGATAAAATTATTATTTTTGACAGAAAGGCTAAAAACAAGAGTTTTGTCAGTCAGTTACAGTTTATTTTTATTTTGAGAAAAGAAAAATTCGACCTAACGGTTGTTTTAAAAAAATCTCTCAGGTATAAATTTTTAGGCATACCCGAAGTTTGGCGTGTTGAAGGCAACGGCGGTTCGCAACAGAAGCATTTAGTGGATTCTTATTTAAAGCTTTTGTGTGACCATGGGGTCGAAGTTGGAGAAACTTCTTTTAGTTTCGGGTTAGATGAAAACGATCGTGCCTTTTGTGCAGATTTTTTAAGTAGAAAAGGGATAGGTGCCGATGATATGCTGATTGGTATTTTACCTCTTGCGGCATGGCCGATGAAAAGCTGGCCCGTTAAAAAATGGAATAAATTAGCAGAGGTTATAAAGAATCAATACGGGATAAAGATGATAAATCTTGGAAAAACACCTGATACTGATTTCGGTAGGCGTGTATCAGAGGAAATTTCTGACGAAATCATTTCCGCGGATAAAAGCACGTTAGCACAGGCAAAAGCTTTGTTGAAGCGCTGTCAGCTTTTTATCGGACCGGATTCCAGCTTTTTGCATTTGGCAAGCTGTATGGGAATTGAAGCCATTGGTTTATATGGCGCTACTTCCAGCGAACATTTTTTCCCATACTTTCATCGTCGTAATATCGTATGCCCGGAAAAGAGATTATCCTGTATGCCTTGTTATCCGGGAGCAGGGCCTTCGTGTCAGAATGGTGAAACAGAATATGATTTTGGCCCGTGCATGGAAGCGATCAGAGTGGAAGATGTTTTGGCAGTGATTAAAGAAAAATTAAATTTAGTATAAAATAATATCAAGGAGATAAAGATGGCAGAAACATTAGGAAGTATGATTGATAAGCTTTCAATAAAGGCGATAAGAGAATTTTATATCAAGAAAATGATGCGATCAAAAAAGAATTTGTCCAAAGATCAGCTAAAGGATAAACTCGAAATATTAAAGAAGCAAAAGAAATCTTTATTAGTGGAAATTGAGCAGTTTATCGCTACCTCTCATCAACGTAAGGGGATTATAAGAGATGAGAAATTAAAATTGTACAATAAGCCGCATTTGATGAATAAGATTGGGAAAATTGATTCTGTGGCGCAAGGGATAGATGCTTTAACAAAGAAAAATTTTGAATTATGGCAGTTGGAGGATGAGGCCCGCAGGGAAGATGTTTCGCTGTCCCATATCGGCAAGACAAAAAAACGAATTGATGCAGCCAATCAGCAAAGAAATGATTTGATGGATAAGATTGACGATCTTTTAGAAGAAAAGTTGCAAGGGGAAAAGAGGTAGCTTGCTAGTCGGTGTGCTTTCAGTGGTCGCCTGTTGCTTTTTGCAGTTATTCATTTAAGATTTCTTTTAAAGGTGTCCAGGGTAATTTCTTTAATGGCCTTATTTATGCAGACTATTCCGACATTGAAAGTGAATTAAATGAGTTTCTTAAAGCAACCAAAAAATTTAATAAGTATATTTTTAACCTCAGCCATGGCATCTTCCCTGACTTTGAAGTCGAGAAGGTGAAGTTCGTGATTGAGAAAGTCCATGCCTTTTCGCGTAGTTT
>JAGLHE010000061.1 GCA_023143685.1 Candidatus Omnitrophota bacterium | reverse complement strand
GATCGAAGAGTTCGGGAAATCATAAAGATATTAAAGAGGTGAAAATTTTTTTCCGCATAGATATTCAAATATTGCAATAATTCGATACAAAGAGATTTAAACCGTCCGGATTAACAGCCGTGTCTTGACGGGCGGAGGGATGTCGCGTGATTAAAAGTATTCAATTGTGTTTAACGCATAGCGGAAGGGTTGATGGAAGAAAGCATGTTGCCTTCAGCCCCGGCTTAAATACCGTGGTGGGGCCTAACGGATCAGGCAAGAGTTCTCTTTTGAAAGCTATTTATGATTGCCCTGATTGCAAAAAGAAAAACAATGATGAAACACGGTATCATTATTTTGATAGCGAAGCGATGAACCCGCATAGATCAGAAGAACATTTTAAAGGAATTGCCGGTTCGGTTATTCGAGTACGAGCCATGTTTTCATCTCACGGAGAAACTATGCGGGATGTCCTGCGTTTTATGAATTTCAAGCCGGGGGATTGCTTGTTGCTTGATGAGCCGGAAGCAGGCCACGATCTTAAATGGATAATAAAGATACGAAAGGGTTTGGATAAGATTGCGCAAACGGGCTGTCAGGTTATTGTGGCTTCACATCATCCTGTTTTTTTTAATGATATGAATATAATCGAACTTAAACGGGACTATGTTAATAAAACTCTTGAAAAATTTAAAAGAGTAGTTTGTGGATAAAAAACAAGTTATTTGAATGTTAGCGCCCGGGAGCAAAAGGATGAAGGTAGCTGTTATCGGAGCATCAAATAAGCCGCATCGATATTCTTACCAGGCCGTAAAGCTTATAAAAGAAAAGGGGCATGAGGTTTATCCGGTTCACCAAAGAATAAAGGATATTGAAGGGATACAGGTTTATCCTTCGATTAAAGATATTAAAGATTTTATTGATACAGTCAGCCTGTATGTTAATGCCGAGACTTCAAATACACTTGGCGATGATATTATTGCCAAAAACCCGGGAAGGATTATCTTTAATCCAGGCGCTGAGAATTCAGAACTGGCGAAAAAGGCGCAAGCAAAAGGAATTACTACTATTAATGCCTGCACATTAGTTATGTTAAAGGCAGGACAATTTTAACCTAGATACAAAATTTGGGTTTAATGAAAGGAAAAATCATGAAAGTTGTTGTCATTGGAGGTGTAGCTGCCGGACCAAAGGTGGGATCAAGGGTACATCGATTATGCCCGGATGCCCAGGTTACTTTGATAGAAAAAGGGGAGTTTCTTTCTTACGCGGGTTGCGGTTTGCCATACTATGTGTCAGGTATAGTTGAAGACCAAAAAGAGCTGATGAGTACACCGATAGGTGTTGTTCGCGACTCGGTATTTTTCAGAAATGTAAAGAACGTAGATGTGATGAGCCGGACAGAGGCGATAAAAGTTAACCGGAAAAGTAAAGAGGTCGTTGTTGTTGAATTGCAGTCAGGCAAGGAAGAAAAAATTTCCTATGACAAGTTGGTTTTTGCGACGGGAGCAAAACCTGTTGTTCCTCCTGTTGAAGGCGTTAATTTAAAGAACGTTTTTACTATACAGAATATCGAGGATTCTGAAGGGATAAAAGCCGCGTTATCCGAAGATAAGGCTAAAGATGTCGTTATTATCGGGGGAGGCCTTATCGGGGTTGAAATGACAGAGGCCTTGGCTAAAAAAGGGTGCCGTGTGACAATCATTGAAAAACTCCCGCAGATTTTACCAATGCTGGATGGGGAGATAGCATATCAAGTAACTCAATATCTTGAAACCAGAGGAGTTAAAGTTAAAACTTCAACGACTCTTATGGAGATAAAAGGCATAGACAAGGTCGAATCTGTTGTAACTGATAAAGGGGAAGTCGCATGTGATTTTGTGATTATGTCTGTTGGGGTGAGGCCTAATGTGTCTTTGGCAAAAGATGCGGGGTTAGAAATCGGTACTACAGGGGGAATTAAGGTCAATGAAATGATGCAGACCAGTGATCCTGATATTTTTGCAGCCGGAGATTGTGTTGAGTCAGTTAATCTTGTAACCGGAAACCCGTGTTTTGTTCCTCTCGGGTCTACGGCAAATAAACAAGGAAGGGTTGCGGCAAATAATGTCTGCGGTTTTAAAGATGTATTCCCCGGCGTATTAGGATCTACTGTATGTAAATTGTTTAATTTTAATATTGGAAGAACAGGGCTGGGGGAAGAGCAGGCCAGGCAAGAAGGCTTTGAAGTTGAAACAGTTTTAAGCCCCGCGCCGGATAAAGCACATTTTTATCCTGAGGCAAAACCGATAATGATGAAACTGATTGTTGACAGGAATACGAGAAGGCTCTTAGGGCTTCAAGCTGTTGGATTAGGTGTTGTTGATAAAAGGATTGATGTGGCAGCTACAGCTATTACTTCAAAAATGACAGTTGATGACATCGCGCATCTCGATCTTTGTTATGCTCCGCCGTATTCACCGGCAATGGATAATATTATTACCGCAGCGGATGTCGCAAGAAACAAGCTTGACGGGATATTTAAATCTATTACGCCGATGGAGGTTAAGAAGAAAATTGATAAGGGTGATGATTTTGTGCTTCTTGATGTGCGTTCAAAAGGTGAATATGAGCAGGTTCATTTTAAGGATTCGCTGCTAATCCCTCTCGGCAAATTAAGGGAACGATTATCGGAAATTCCGAAAGACAAGGAAATCATTGCATTCTGTAAAATATCGTTAAGAGGATATGAAGCAGCTTTGATTTTGCAGGCAGCAGGTTTTAAAGATGTTACTGTCATGGATGGCGGTATTGTTATGTGGCCTTATGAGAAAGTGGTGAAATAGTAGTTGTATGTTACGTGCCGTCTAAATTAACCACCTGTCTCGACGGGCGGATGCATTTGCTGTCCGTCCGTTGCTTGTCTGATGGAGAAATTAATAAATTTGACATATAGCAGTAAAGGGCTTTTCGTAAATAAGGTGAGAGAAAACTTGCATCTGCAGATGTTGCCGGGTGGCTGGGACTAAATCTTCCAGGGTTTGAAACAGGAAAGGATAAATATGAGGACATTTTTGGAATGCATTCCATGTTTTTTAACCCAGGCTATTGAGATGGCAAGGTTGGTAACAGGCAATGAGATTATGCATAAAAAAATTATTGATGAGGTGTCCAGGATCATACCTGATTTTTCTCTCGGGTGTAAGCCTCCGGAAATGGCCCGGATGATTCAAAAAGTAATGGAAAAACAGATGGGAGAAAAAGATTTTTATAAGCAGGTTAAAGCGAAAAGTAATGATATGGCCCTGTCACTGTATCCAAAGTTAAAAGAGAAGGTTAATAATTCAAAAGACAAGTTGTTGACGGCTGTTGAAATAGCGATCGCGGGAAATGTCATTGATTATGCGGCTAAAAATACTCTTAATATAGAAGAAGAAATTGAAAAATTGTTTTCTGAAGAATTTTCCGGTGTCGGGAAAACAGTATTTGATTATGAAAATTTTAAAGATGAATTAAATAAAGCAAAACGAGTGCTTTATTTGGCAGACAATGCAGGGGAGGTTGTTTTTGATCGCGTATTGATAGAGGAAATGCCGGAAGAAAAAGAAATTATTTATGCTGTACGGGACAAACCCGTTATTAATGACGCACTTATTGAAGATGCATACGTTTGCGGGATTGATAAAAAAGCGAAAGTTATATCAAGCGGAGTTGATGCCCCGGGAACAATTCTTGAATATTGCTCACAAGAGTTTAGAGATTTATTTAAGGAAGCCGATATCATTATCAGCAAGGGGCAGGGAAACTATGAGGCGTTAAATGATGAGAACAGACAAATTTATTATCTTTTCAGGGCGAAATGTCCTGTGATTGCCCGGCATGCAGGTGTCGGGTTGGGAGATGTTGTATTGATGAGGGGTTGAGCAAGTGTTATGGAGCTAAAAATACTTTTTAATAGTGCAGCTATACAAAATGATCTTTCTATTGGATGGGGATTTTCCTGCCTGGTTGATAACCGGTTGTTGTTTGATACCGGAGAGAAAGCAGTTCATTTAGCTAATAATTTAGATAGACTGAAAATCGATTTAACTCCCTTAAAAGCGGTCGTTATTTCACATGACCATCGGGATCATGCGGGAGGCCTGGAGGAAGTGTTAAAAAGAAAGCCCGGGATCAATGTATGCATTTGTCCGAATTTCAGCAGGGAATTAAAACAAAAAGTTGAATTGTTTGGTGGATGTTTAATCGAAAACAGTGATTTTTGTGAAATTGAAAATAATATTTATGTGACAGGAGAAATCACCGGCACATATAAAGAAAAAAATATCGCCGAGCAGGCACTTGTTATAGATTCGGATAATGGCCTTACGGTTATTACCGGATGCGCCCATCCCGGCATCCTTGAAATTTTAGAAAAGGTCAGGCAAAGGTTTTCCGGTAAACAAATATACGCAATCCTGGGAGGCTTTCATTTAATGAATAAACCTCGACGGACAATTAATGCAATAGTGCGAAGGTTTGTTGAGTTGGGCATTAAAAAGGTGGGCCCGACACATTGTACAGGCTCGGATGCTGTTGATTCTTTCAAGAAAGCATATAAAAATGATTGTTACGAATTAAGGGTTGGAGAAGGAATTGTAGTTTAACCTGAAGAAAAGAAGGAGGATTATCGTGAAGATATGTATAACAGCAGAGGGAGATAGCCTGGATTCGGTTGTGGATCAGCGGTTTGGCAGATGCCAGTGTTTTATTTTTGTTGATACTGACACCCTGGAATTTGAAGCTGTACAAAATCAAAATGCGTCAGGTATGGGTGGCGTTGGTGTTCGAGCAGGACAACTTGTTGCGGAGAAGCAAGCGAAGGTTGTTATTACAGGGAAGGTTGGCCCGAATGCGTCCCAAACATTACAGGCCGCGGGGATTGATGTTGTACTCGATGTTTCGGGAAGAGTGAAAGATGCGATTGAGAGATATAAGGATGGTGAATTCAAGTCGACTAAAGGCCCAAATGCTGAAGAAAAATCAGGCTTGGATAAATAAGAGGATGTGTGAGATGCTGAGGAAATAATTTTATGGAAAAGGAAATAATAGATAACCACGCAAGATATCTGGAGAGAATAAAATTATTCAAAAGTTTTGGATATGATGCTGATGGCGAAAGAAATTTTATTATTGAAAATGTCGGCCCTGTGTCGGGGGAAATATTAGAGGCCGGTACAGGGAAAGGGCATTTTACTATTGCTTTAGCACGAAAGGGTTTTTCCTTTGTAAGTGTTGATGTGTCTTGTGACGAACAAAATTTTGCCAGGATGAATATTAAGTATCTTGGTTTGGAAAAACAAGTGGACTTCCAGATTTCAGATGCCGAAAACTTGCATTTTGAAGATAATAGTTTTGATAATATTTTTGCTGTAAACCTTGTGCACCATCTTGAGAACCCTTTTAAAGTTGTTGACGAGATGGCAAGGATTTTGAATCCTGGGGGTAAAATGGTACTCAGTGATTTTAACAAAAAAGGTTTTGAGATTATTAAGAAGATCCATGAATCCGAGGGTGGGACTCATGATGAAGGGAAGGCCGGGCTCAAGAATGTCGATGAATATTTACTCTTAAAAGGGTTCACCTCTAAAGAATACAACACTGATCTTCAGCAGATGTTTGTATTTTATAAGCAATAATAATTATGATTATTCCAATTCTAAGCGGAAAAGGCGGGACTGGTAAAACAACAATAGCAACAAATCTTGCTGTGTCCGTGGGAAAAAATGTGCAATTGCTGGATTGTGATGTTGAGGAGCCCAACGCGCATCTTTTTCTTAAGCCCGCAATAAAGGACAGGCAGTCAGTTTTTATTCAAATTCCCCGAATAGATAAAACGAAATGCAGTTGTTGCGGGAAATGCCAGGAAGTGTGCGCCTACAATGCTGTTGCCGTTATTAAAGAAGATGTTTTGATATTTCCTGAGCTTTGCCATAGCTGCGGTGCTTGCAGTTATTTTTGTCCACAAAAGGCCATTGATGAAGTTGATAAAGAGGTGGGGATTGTTGAGTTTGGCGTTCGTGATAATTTGCAATTTGTGCATGGAACCATGAATGTGGGCGAGGCCATTTCTATACCGGTTATTAAATCGGTTAAGAGGTATATGAACTCCACCAGAACAATTATTATTGACGCCCCCCCGGGGACCTCATGTCCGGTTATTGAGTCTGTGCGGGGAGGTGATTATTGCATAATTGTCACAGAGCCGACACCGTTTGGGCTTAATGATTTTAGATTAGTTGTAGAACTGCTCAGAAAACTTGGGTTGCCCTTTGGTGTCATTATCAATCGTTCTGATTTAGGGGATGAACAGACGGAAAAATTTTGTATGGAAGAAAGCATCCCTATACTTATGAGAATACCGTTTAGAAGGGAAATTGCTTTAGCATATTCCCAGGGGAAACTCATTGTTGAGGAGATGCCTGAATGGAGACAAGAATTTCAAGGGCTCTTTAAACGCGTTTTAGAAAGACAGCTGAAATGAAACAGATATTAGTTATCAGTGGAAAAGGAGGAACAGGGAAGACGGTTATCTCCGGAGCTTTTGCAGCTTTGGCTGACAATAAAGTTTTAGTGGATTGTGATGTTGACGCGGCAAATCTGCATCTTTTGCTGCAGCCTGAAATTAAAGAGAGAAATTTATTTAAATGTGGAGCCACGGCTTATATCAGTAAAGAGAAATGCACGCAATGCGGGCTTTGTCGTGAGCTTTGTCGTTTTGATGCCATTACGAAGGATTTCGAAATTGATGCAATTGCTTGTGAAGGATGCGCGTTTTGTGAATTTGCATGTCCTGCAGATGCAATTGAGATGCGGGAAGATGTTTCCGGTGAATGGTTCATTTCCGAGACACGATTCGGGACTTTTGTTCATGCAAAACTTGGAATAGCGAAAGAAAATTCAGGAAAGCTTGTCTCTTTGATCAGGCAAAGGGCTAAGGAAATTGCCAACAAGCAAGGGTGTGCATGGATAATTATTGATGGCGCTCCGGGAATCGGCTGTCCGGTTATTGCTTCTCTTTCGGGTGTTGACTGCGCTGTTGTTGTGACAGAGCCGACATTGTCGGGGATGCATGACGCGGACAGGGTTATCAAAGTCGCGCGGCATTTTAATACGCCTGTTAAGATAGTGATAAATAAATATGATTTAAATGTCGAGATGGCTGAAAGAATTGAATCTTATTTCAGGGAGCGCGATATACCTGTTATAGGGATGATACCTTTTGATAAAGTGGTTGTTGACGCAACAGTACAAGGGAAAACAGTAGTTGAATATTCTAATAGAGAAATGAAACAAATCTTAAGTGGAATATGGGATTTAGTCCAAGTATAGAAGGGTGTAACCGTTTATGTCAAAGAAATTGACGATATCTAATTCGTACGCTGATTTGCTCGTCGCTATTAAGATGACATTGTCCAGCGGGCTTCTCGCCGCGCAAAAGGCGCTTGAATATGAGCGTCTTCAAACGTATTGGAAGATTGGAAAAGATATTGATGTTTGTGTTGCCGCCTCCCGCGGGGCACTTATCCCCGGTAAAAAACTTTATCAACAAGTCAGCATTGATATCCATGAACAAACCGGCCTGGAGCTTACAGCGGATACGATTTCCAGGGTCGTTCAATTCAGCCGGAATTATCCCGGGTTCCCTGAAAACACAACACTTACTTTTACGCATTATATTGTTTTGCAACGTATCCCGAACGTTAAGCTTCGGTTACAGCTTGAAAAAACCGCTGTCCGTAAAAATATGAACGTTGCGCAGACCAGGGCGGCGGTCCGGGAGATAAATGCCGAGCGGGCCCTTCCTGTAAGGGAGAAAGCCAGGAGCCTTGTTTGCGAAAGGGGAGAGCCGTATGTTTATTTAGTGCGCCCGCGGCATGACCTGAGGGGGAAGAAAAATTTTTGTATTGATTGCGGGTTTAAGATAAGCGTTGATGTCGACGGGGGCACCCCGCCTAAAAAGATTGATTTTCAGGCGGTTGAAAAGCGCCCGGCGCGTGTTGTCGACGGAGATACTGTGGATGTCCGTATTGATGTCGGGTTTGGGATCGGGTTGGATGAACGGCTTCGTTTGAAGGGGATCAATACGCCTGAGTTGAAAACGCAGGACGGTAAACGCGCCAGGGATTTTTTAGTCGCGTATTTATCGCAATGCCCCGCCATTATTATTCGTACGAGCAAGGAAGGAATGTTCGGCCGGTGGCTTGCGGATATTTATGCCCTTCAAGGTTGCGCGGATCCATTTGCCATCGCGGCCAAAGGAGAGTGTGTTAACCAGCTTTTGCTTGATGAAGGGCTGGCAGAGGTTTATTGAATCCACGGCAACTTTGTATTTATCAGATGAAATTTATTTATTGACTTAATGCGGGAAGCATATACAATAGCGCATGAGTAAATCAAGAAGAAGAAATCTGATTCCACAGGGAGGAATATTTTTTTGTGGTTTTTTGTTTTCGATCTGTCATTATTTACTCACGTCTTATTGAAAGGAGGGTAAACTGATGGCAAGAGGAAAAGTGAAGTGGTTTAATGACCAAAAAGGTTTTGGATTCATAACCCCAGATGATGGTAGCAAAGATTGTTTTGTTCATCATAGCGAAATTCAGGGTGACGGTTTCAAGTCTTTAAGCGAAGGACAAGAAGTTGAGTTCCAGGTTGGAGAAGGCCCAAAAGGCCCACAAGCAACAAATGTAGTAAAGGTGTAATTTTAGTGCAGATTAGTGCAGATAAGGCCCGGCCATTGTGCCGGGCCTTTTTTGTGGTGCGCCAGGAAGGGCGCACTTGACTACATCTTCAGTCTTGGATATAATTCCCACCAGATACATCGAAGGACAAACTAACCTGTAACTCATCAATGACATAAAAAAATGGCAAGGCCCATTCGGATATTGTTTACGAGAATGTAGCGGGATGACATACAAGCAAATCGGGAGGGAGTTTGGGGTAAATAGCTACAAAAGTGTGGCAAAATATGTGAAGAGGATTAAAGGTCGTTGTCAGCAGGATAAAAAACTGAAAGCGATATTTGAGAGATTAAGAATAAGATGTAGTCAAGTCGAGACCCCCCTAGCTCTAATATTTAGCGGCTTGTCGTGACTGGGATGAGCAGAAAGGGTGCTTTGAAAATATTAAGAAAGCGCGTCGATGTCTCGAGAGAATTAAACGAAGTCAACAAATCAAGACTTGACCCCTTCTTCATGTGTTGATAAATTAGAAATTAAAGATAATAAAAAAAAGGAAGATATGCTTACGGGCATTTCAAAAGCGAGTAAAGATTTATTTGATGAATTTAAGAAAGAAGTTAATGAATATAAGCGAGATAGGCATATTAATCCGATCGTTAATATCGTCGCCATATTACCTAAAGATGAATTGGCTGCTATGGCAGAATCTTTAGTCAATTTGACTTCTTTTAAAAGGAAGATTTCTATGCAGGCAGAAACAGTTGGGGGACCTATTGATGTGGCGGTAATATCAAAAGGTGATGGATTTGTTTGGATAAAAAGAAAACGATATTTTAAGCCCGAACTTAATCCGCATTTTTTTGCAAATTATTATAAAGATATGGAGAGTGATGGTTATGGAGAAAAAAGTAAAAAAAGATAAGCTTTATTCTAAAAGGGAAATATTGGACAAATTATTCCCAGGAGACGCGCCGTTACCCCCGGTGAATATTGATAAGGAAGATCCTAGAGCAATGGGTGGGTTTTTAGCTGTAGAAGCATTGAAAAGAGTTGTGTTAAAATGAATAAGTAGGGACGGACCCCACTACTGTCCGGTTAAAAGTTTTCGATTTGTTGTAAATTGTTCATTCTTATAGTTTTATACTGAAAATATCATTTTTCGACTTGAATCGATTTTTATACTAAAATCACGACTTAATCAATTGAAAAAGGAGTGATTATGTATTCAGGTAAAATGGAAAAAGAAAGGGGTCAAAAAAAGGGGTCAAGTCTTGATTTGTTGACTTGATGGGATTTTGTGATAGTATGCGTATATGTCTAGACCGTTAAGAGTTGAATATCCTGGAGCATGGTATCATGTTCTGAACAGGGGCCGTCGGAAGGAAGATATATTTTTTGAAGACGGTGACCGGAAATTGTTTTTTAAGTTGCTGGAAGAAGCCACCCGCCTGTATAAATTAGAAGTTCACGCCTACACATTAATGAGCAATCATTACCATTTGCTTGTTTGCACACCTGAAGGAAATTTATCAAAGATCATGCGTCACATAAATGGAAAGTATACGCAAATCATCAATAAAAAATATCATTATGAAGGAAGTGTGTTTAAGGGAAGGTATAAATCGATATTGGTTCAGCAGCAAGAGTATTTGTTGGAGCTGGTTCGATATATTCATAGAAATCCTTTGAAAGCGGGGATAGAGAAGGAGCTTGGGTTTCATCAATGGACGAGTCATCGGGCTTATATGAAAAAAAGAGATCGGCCGAAATGGCTAAAGGTGGAGCAGGTTGTAAAGCAGTTTGGCGAATATGAAAGAGCGGCATTAAAGAAAATGGATCAGTTTGTAAGGCAGCCGACGTCAAAGGAATTGGAAGGGCAATTGGATGAGGGGAGATGGCCGTCTGTTTTGGGCTGTGATGCTTTTAAAGAGCATGTCAAAGAGCTGTTGATGGGGAAAAAGATTGAGGTTGAGGAAGTGCCGGATTACAGGGAATATGAAAAGCAGGTCAGCATGGAAGCGCTTCTTGGCGAAGTGGCTTTAGCTTATGACATGGATCCTGCCTTGATAAAAAAGAAGCGATATCCTGCCAGCATGAATATTAAACGCGCCCTGATTTATATTTGCCGTGAAGACTTGCAAAAGGGGTGTAGGGAGATTGGTGAGGCCTTAGACGGGATCAGTCGTTCTGCGATAACGCGGCAATATTTAGCGGCTTGTCGTGACTGGGATGAGCAGAAGGGGTGCTTTGAAAATATTAAGAAAGCGCGTCGATGTCTCGAGAGAATTAAACGAAGTCAACAAATCAAGACTTGACCCCTTTTAAGGAGATATGCAGTGAATTTAATTGAAGGTGAAATTCAGCATTCGAACATTTTTGTGCATCTACCGCGCTTTGATGAAATTTATTATGACGGTTATCTTGAAGGCAATGTACGTAAATACCGCGCTGTCAGGGAAGGATTGCCATGCCATGTATTAGTCCTGAACGTTATTCGCAAGGATGAGAATGTTATCTGGGGAGCGTTCCAGGATTTAATTAAGCGTAGTGTCGCCAACGCGGCGCTTGCCGTGCGCGGTGTTTATATTTTTGATGTGCTGACTAAAAACATCCATCAGGAAGTCAAAACATATAACCATGCCGAAATAACGACGATGTTAATAAACCATGCTCTCAAATGCGCTCCCGGTGAAAAGCGGCTTATAAAATACTCATCTATTTACGGTATCTTGCGTAAGTTAAGCTTGGTGGATTGGGGAAAAATGACCCTTAAAACAGCTGTTGAAGTTTTTAAAGATGAAGGCAGGTTTTTTGATTTAATGCTTAAGAAACTAATTAAGAATTTTGAATTTGCTGGTGAGCCGGGAGTGTTGATGATAAATGATTTAAGCCAGAATCCGATTTATAACGTCCAGGATGAAATGCAGCAAAAACGTTTATCAGCACTGATGGCCAAACAGATCCCGACCTCAATTGAATTTCCGCCAGAGGTTTATATCCGGGATATAAACGGTATAAGAGAACTTTATTCGGGTTTACATGTGTAATGCGGATTTTTCTCCCGATTTTTTATACGAAATCGGGAAAACAATTGCTAATTAGAAGATATTTATTTTTTAAACGTTGACCTCTGTAGTTTTTTAAAGTCTGTTTTTAGCGGTTTGTAGCTTGGGTTGATCTCTAATGCCTTTTTCCATATCTTGACTGTCTCACTGCGGTTACCCATTTTTAGATAGGTAATACCCAGATTATAATACGCCTGGACAAAATCCGGGTTATTTTTGATAGCGTCCTTGAAGCAAGCTATTGACTGGTCGTAACGCTCCTGTTCTCCATAAACACTGCAAAGATTGGTGTGGGTTAATTTAAGGCAGGGATCAAGAGCGATGGCTTTTTTAAATTGCCCAACAGCCTTGTCAAATATGTTTCGTTCAGCATATATTTTTCCCAGGTTATTGTAGCCTTCCGCCAAATAAGGAGCTAAAGCAATAGCCCGTTCATATTCTATTATTGCCTGATCAATTGCTCCATGTTTTTGTAACGTATCTCCTATCGCAAGATAAATCCTGGGATGGTCGGGATAGTATTCAAGCATTTCGTATTGAAAGGTCAAATCATTTTCCCATACGTAACTTCTTACAAACGTAATCGACATATATAGCAACAGGAGGCCTCCCCCGACAATGATTATTATCCTTTGATAAAAATCTGTCGGGAGATAACGAGGGTGATAAACCCAAATTTTTTGCCACAAAAGCGCCAATAGAAAACAAAATCCAACTGATGGAATGTATAAAAATCTGTTCGCCAGGATATTTGGCATTAAAATTATATTTAAAACAGGAATCAATGTACTAAAAAACCATATTATGGCAAAAAAGGATGATTTTGCTTTTTTACGCATTCTCACAGCAAGAATAAAAGACAAAATCAAAACTATAACTGATATCAGAAACTGTGGTTCTATAAAGGAATGAACAAGTATGGCAGGATCCACAAGAGTGGCATGGAGATTAAAAGGAAAGAATAACCAGGAAATATAAATAACGACCACTTTAATCATTGTTAGAATTTTGACATAAGAATTTCCACCAAAAGGATCTCCTAAAAATTCTGTAGGCCTGGCCATAGGAAAAAACCAGACCCAAAGCGTCAAAAGACTTATGGCTATGTATCCTCCGTAATATGTTTTTAAATGAATTAAAAAGTCTTTTCCTTTTTGATTGTCCTTAAAAGAGAAACAATAGTCATATAGAATAATAATCAGCGGTAATGTGATAGCCATTTCCTTGGAAAATAACGCGAATATGTAGCAGATATTTGATGTAATGTAGAACACGACACGTTTTTTGCCGCGCAATGATTTTAATGACAGATACATTATTAGAGATAACAGCATGAAAAATAAAGCTAATAAATCTTCTCTAAAACTAATAACATTAACTGCTTCCGTATTAACCGGGTGCAAGGTAAAAAGAAGAGCCGTAAACAAGGCGGAAATTCGGTTCTTGCCGATCAAATAAATAAATAAATAAACCAAAATACCATTTAAGATATGAAAGATTAAATTGGTCAGGTGGTATCCAAAAGGGTTTAGCTGCCAAAGGGAATAATC
The DNA here is from genome assembly GCA_023143685.1 of Candidatus Omnitrophota bacterium. Taxonomy (GTDB): domain Bacteria; phylum Omnitrophota; class Gorgyraeia; order Zapsychrales; family JANLHA01; genus JAGLHE01. The sequence continues at coordinate 4,724 of JAGLHE010000061.1, read as the reverse complement.
TATAAAAAACGAAAATGTACCTACAGGACGAGAAGATAACTCTCCTGATCCGATTGCCATTTCTTTTACATAATCCAATTCTTCAAGGGGAGTTAAATAGTCCCGTTTGAAAAGCAGGGGGAAATTGCTCCAGGACTTGACAAAATCATTATCAACAATTAAAGAATGATCATCCCATACAAATCCATTGCCTAGCGAACGGCCATACGCGATTGATGTCAGGATAATTATTAATAAAATTGCCGGCCAGCAATTTTTGCAAAATCGATTTTTTATATTAATAAACATTATTTAATTTGATGCGAACAACAGTTTGTATCGCCTCCCAAAGTTGTCTTGCCCGAAGTTTTGATTTCCCTTTTTTTCGATCGATAAATGTAATAGGAATTTCTTTTATCGTATAATTGCGTTTATGACAGGCATAAAGAATTTCAATAAGACAGGCCGGGCCGGCTGCGGATGTTCTCGCCAAAGAAAGAGATTCAAGGACGCTTCTTCTAAAACATCTGAATCCGGAAGTGCAATCCTTAACATTTATTCCCAGGAGTATCTGAATATAAAAGTTGGCCAGCTTTGTTAATATGTTTCTATATATTCCCCTTCCCGCAATTTTACCTCCCCGGATAAACCTTGAACCAATAACCACATCACAATTCTTAATTTCATCGAGAAGTTGACGAATATATTTGGGCTGATGGGACAAATCGCCATCCATCTGGATAATATAATCGAAATTATTCACCAAGGCATACCGGAATCCTTCCAGATCGGCTAATCCTCGCCCCGGAGGCCCTTTTTTAATAATTAGCTGGACTCGGGGGTGGCGGTCTTGTATTTGTCTGACCAGCAGATCTGTTCCGTCGACGGAATGATCATCAACCACCAGGATGTGGATATCCGGATGAACAGACAATATTCCGCGCACTAATTCTTTTAAATTTTCCCTCTCATTTAAGGTGGGGATGACAACGATGGCCTGCACTAAGTTTTACTCTCTTTAAAGATTGTTTTTCCCAATTTTTGCATGATTTTAACTTGTTCCATTATAAATGACAAGCTATAATATTTTCTACAGGTAACCGGTGAGTTACTGAGGGTCGAACAGTGTACGGTGTTCCGTAGCGAGAAAAGAACCTGAAAGACAGGAGGATATCATATGAAAAAACGTTTTGAATGTGCAGAAATGAAACAATCACCTGCTTTCACAATTGTAGAATTAATGGTTGTTTTTATTATTGTTGGTGCTGTCGCGGCTTTTGCAATTACCGGATATAATAAAGTTATGCTGCGCTCCGAATACCAAAATTCCAGAATGAATTTAATTGCTATTCATGGGGCTAGTGAAATCTATAAGACAAAATATGGCAGATATCCTCCATACGCTTCAGATTTAGATACTATAAATAGCACTTTAGATATTAATGTGACAGATAATAATTATGTATACACATATTCTGCTCTGGGATCAATTTATTCAGCGAAAGCAGTGAGAGCCAACCCCGAGCATACAGTATACCTTAACTCATGGGAGGCCATATCAGATTCTAACCCCAGATGTTTCGGCCTCTGTCCATAAATAAATGGTGCGCGCGCCAGGCAAGCTTATTGTCATTTAACCCGGATTTTGCATTAGGGCCGCACCAAACAAGGGAATATCGTCGTAATTGCTTCCATTTGTCTCGGGATTATTTTGTTCAACTTCGGGGAGTGTAGAGGCTTTACACGGCAGGGTTGAGATGCCCGAGATAAAGACCAGCCGACAAGCCTGCTTTTGGCGAGGTGGTTAAGGAAACTTGATGTCGGATGCTAAGTTGTGGGTTGGACGTTCAAATCGTCCCGGGGTCGTTTAATTTATTTGAGATATGAAGAAAATTTTATTAATATTTTTTATTTTGGGTCTTTTAATCGCTATTGTTGGATGGTTTTTTGACAATTTGTCTCGCTATCCATGGCTATTAGAAAAAATCTCACCTCATTATTATTATGGCACAGATGCATTAAATATTCTCAAAGTTGATCAGAAACGGGTGATAATTAAAGAGCATAACGGCTTTAATGTATTACTTAATAGATGGCCTAAATTAGATGACAAGAGTGGTGTGGAGTATGTTGCTAGGACAGCAGCATATATTGAGTTTGGTTCTGTGACTAAGAATGAAATTCAAATAATGGTGCTAGATGATAAGGGGAAAGAAAAGGGTCCAAGATGGACGATATCTTCAGCTGAAAATATTTTACTAGAAGAGCATAGAGCAAAAACGTTTTGTTTTTCAGGAATTATTTTCTTTGGCGGTATTCTGTTAACATTTGTTTCAGGGTTGGTGGAATTCTTAAGAAATAAGTAATTGGACACTATTTGGACACCCGGACAATTCGCTCCGTGCAACCCATTGCAAAATAATACCTTAACAGGGTAAGGCATCTGCCTTCTAATAAGATGCTCTCCTATTTATATTCGTAATATTAAATTCATCATGGTAGTATGTCTTCATACAGAGTGAGGAGATTTATGGATAAAACCAATAGCCTATACCTTGTGCTTGGCTGGCTTGGTGCGATTTTAAGTCAAATAATAATTTGGTGGAATGTTCGATGTCATAAGAAAAGAGACGCTTGCCTGTTATTGTTTTCTGAATTGCGTGACATAGCCTCTAGATTGATTGCTACTTATAGTAAAATTCAAATACACCTTGGCGAGCATGATAAAGAAGCGTTAACTTGGCGCAGTGTTATGAGTAAAAAGTATGCGGATAAACAGACATGGGCAATATTTAAAGAGTTTGATGAGAAAATTAAAAGTGCGACAGATGAAGAGATTAAGCTTGCGTCGCAAATATTGAAAGCAGATGGAGAAATAAGTTTGAGTTTAAAAGAATATCAATTATTTTCCTCAAATTATATTTTAGAGAATTTATCGCTTTTTGATTCGGCATTTCAAAAGAAGATACTCGATATTAAGTTTCAAGTTAATGTGTTTAATGAGGAAGTTAAAAATGCAATATACTTTTATCGCCTTACTTTTGATGTCTCTTCAATGAACGTTAATAAGGATACAATCCTTGAGAATATGAGGAGTACCTATTTGACATTAATGAAAATCAGTAGAGATATTACAGAAAAAATTGATGGAGTATTGCAATCTTAACGTTTTTTTGTTTGTGTGTCATAGAATATAATTTTAGGAAAAAATCGTATAAAAGGCCTAATCCTGTGAAGATTAATAGTTTAATGTACCCTTTAGTATTTTTTTTGTTGATTGCTGTTCCGGTTGAGGCAAGGGAACATCCTCTTGTTTCTGAGGAAGTGGTGATTGATATGACAAAGACGTATTCATATTGTGAGTCGCAAAATTATTCATTGGCTCAAATTCAGGAACTTTTTCCAGTTTATAAAAATCAAGTTATTGAGGCACAGATAAAGTTTAATGCGAAATTTGGACAAGCTGTTAAGAATTTGGATAAACAATTGTCTGATTTAGGGGAATCATGGCAAACATTAAAGAAAGATTCAATGGACAAAATTAAGTCCATGTCAGATTTCTCAAATTTAACTGATACTGAAGTTAAGCAATTTATCAATGAAGTGAATCAAAGAGCGGAAGGAAAGATTCAGTCACCATTTATTGAAACATTGTTGATGTATCATCCCTCGTATATAAGAAACCCTGCATTAGAATTTAAGAATGGATATACGCTGGAATTTGATTCTGATGGGCATAAAAAGAATAAGGGTATCCATTTTACTGTAGACTATCCGAAAAGTTGGAAGGCTGAGGAGGCTGAAAGACCAAATATAGTAAAGAAATTTGGCAGTGAGAATGGACGGGGTCTTGATGGTTTTCTTGTTTTGATAAAAAAATTCCCAATATCTGAATCTGAAAAGATAACTAAAGCAGATATAGCTGGTCTATTTAATAAATCAACCGTTATGGAAATGTTGCCAAAGGGTGTTTTATTGTCGAATTATAGTCGAGCTACAATTGATTCATTCCCAGGTGCGATGGGTGAATATGAACAAGTCCAATCTAGGTTGAATTCTAAAATTTTCTCTAAGAATTTGATTTTTATGATATTTGTCAAAGATAGCCTTGTGATTTTTAATTTTACTGTTGGTGATTTGCTAGATGAAAAGTCTGATGTGATTGTCCGATTCGAACTTGTGAAACCATTATTTAATTTAATGGCAAACTCCATTGTAATTCAAGATAGATGGAAAGAAACGTATCAAGAATTGAATGACGTTGAAAGTAGTTCTTTATTTAGTGGCAACTTATCCGATAGTGAAGTTATGTTAAGCATTTTGCTTAGTATTATGTTGACGTGGGGTTGGGGGTTGAGTATCCCATTATTGTTGCGTTTTGTTATATTAAAGCGACCTCTTAAAAAGCCTCTGGCGTTATTTATTGTTAGCATTCTATGGTTTGCCAATTTGTGTTTATTTATTTATTTGGAAAGCCAGAGTAAAAGCCATGTGGCGTTATTCTTAGTTGCATATGTTTCCTATGTAATATTACGAAAAGGAAGTAATGTGAAAAAAGACAAGGAAAGTCGCTAGCGATGGGAAGCTTTTTGCTTAGTTTTGGAGAAGTTTTTTTGATGGTTTTGTTGGCCTCCGGGATTTGTTCCGGATTTCAGTACGTGAGTAATAAAAAAAATAAAAAGTCTATGGGGCTGACAATATTAGTAATTGTATTGATGGTTGTGGCCTCGGGAGTGCTCCTATAT
>JAGLHE010000060.1 GCA_023143685.1 Candidatus Omnitrophota bacterium | reverse complement strand
AAAACATCTTTAACTTCGAATTAAACGCCGAAACGCACTTTAATTTATATACATGAAATGCCTATTATTACCTATGGAATCTTTAATTATCCGTACATATTTAGACGAACTTAAATTAAACGGTAGAAGTGACAACACAATAAAAACATATCACTCCCTGTTAATCAGGGCGGATAGGTTCAAACCATTAACAAAATGGAAAAAAGACGATGTTAATAAATATTTCATCCATCTTCAAGAAAACTCAAAACCCGCAACCTTTGAAGCCTCAAAACTCAGGGTAAAAAAATTCTTTGAATGGAAAGGCTCAAAAATATGTAACCACATAACCGCAAAAATAGAAAGCGGCGGGGAAATAGAAGCAAAAGACATTCTAACCGTTGAAGAAGTCCAATTAATGATAGACACAACCAAAAGCCCAATGTATCAGGCTTTAATAGCCTTCCTCTTTGAATCCGGCGCAAGAATCAGCGAAGTATTACCAATTAAAGTTTCAGACGTTGAAGAAACAGACAAAGGCATGATAAACAGGGTTTACGAAACAAAAGCCAAAACAAGCAAAAGACCCATTCTATGTTTATTCTCAGGGCAATACATAAGGAACTTAATAAGCTATCTGAATTTAAAAGACGATAGCCGCCTATTTCCCATTGAGAAATCTAGCGCGTACCGGATGTTAGTTAATATCGGCAAAAGGGCGGGCATTGAGAAAAAATCAAATCCTCACAGGATGCGACACGCTCAGGCAAGGCAGCTTTTAGAAGAAGAATACGACCCCTTAATTATCAATAAAAAACTAGGACTTGCCCCAAATTCAAACGTAAGGGCAAGATATACCCACGTTGGAGATGATGACGTAATAAATGCAACCTTAAGACACTCAGGCGGCGAAATTGTAAAGCGAACCCCTCAAAGACTGGCAGAACCGGAAACAATCCACAAATTAGACGATAAAAGAACCCTCATTAAGTTGAATGATGAAAACGAACAGTTTAAAACATCCATGCAAGACCTACAAGCACAACTTAACAAATTAAAAATAAACTTCCAAACCGCAGCTTTCCAGAGGCCTACAGTCAAATAATACCATACCACACAAAGAAAATATAAGAGGTACAATAATGACATTAACAATTAATGAATACTCACGGATGAGCGAACTTTTAAACAAATTCAAAATACACAATCAACTCATATCAAACGAACCCGATGAGTTACAATATTATTTAAAAAAAATAGATTTAAATAACGTGGATGATGATGTATTCAAAGGCGTTATAATGTTGGCAGCGTTTGGTTTAAGGTTCTTCTTTAGTAGTGAGGAGTAACAATGGATAATAGGATGAAAACTAAAAAACAAATATCTGAAATGTTGAAAACCACAGATATAAAACTTGCAGAAATACCATATGACCTGTCAGAAGAACAGGACATTATAGAACGGGAGTTACTTATTCAACGTAAATACACGCTTGAATGGGTATTAAATGAAAAAGAAATAATCCTCAAATAATACCGTAACGGTATGTTTATAAACCCATACCACTTTAAGAATATTGCGGGATGTCAGCCACTCACAAAAACAGTTTTTTTTAAGCTTTGACACCCGTCTTCTTTCCAATATTCACACCCTTAAATTAACTCTCCCGCTTCTTTTTCACTCCCTTAAATTAACCGTAACGGTATGTTTATAAACAAAACTCCCTATATTTACCGTTACGGAGGCTTTAAAATTGACCGAACAAATAAAAAACTGCAAATGCGGGGCAGCTTTCATAATTAATTCGCAGTACGTTTCTTTTAACGGCGGCAGGGTTGCATATATCAAATGCTCTGAATGTCCGAACAAACAGCGGATAAAATACGATTTAGTCAAGCACCTTAAGGAAGAATCACCCGAAGAAGAAGCAGACGGCTTAAATCCCGAACCGGAAGGAAAGCCCGAAGATGACGAGGATGTATTAAAAGCCCTTAATCCAGAACATCAGGAAAAAGAAGCAGAAGCCTTAAATCAAGACCAAGAAGAAGGCAACGGGGTGGGGTGGGCTTTGGCAGCAGTGACAGGACTAGCGGGCTTATTTCTGATAGCAGCAGGATTAAAGAGGGGTTAAAAATTCATGGCAAAATTTAATGAAATAATTGACGGCATAAAAAGAAGCATAGCCTTAATTTTAGCAGATAAGGCGGTAGGGTACAGCAAGGCAGATTTAACAAAATTATTAGCGGCGGTGCGGAAAGCAGAAAAAGCATTATCGTGGATGGTTGAAGGAAAACAAACACAGGAGGCTTAAATGTCAGACGATGCAGAAAACACAGGCGGGGCGGGCGAACACAAAGAAGAAGAAGAAGCAGCAGGAATAGGCAACAAACCACATATCATAATCAATCCAGACGATTACCCACTATCCGAGCCAGACAAAACCGAAAGCGGCGAGGTTAAACCCGAAACAACCGGAACAGCAGAAACAGCACCCGAACCAACAGACAAAAGCGGGCAATACTCAGAGCATGATGTAGCAAAAGCAATAAACCGCATGTTCCCGCCTTTAATCAACAATCTTGTTTTAACCTGTCCTGAATGTGACAAATTAACACAAGAAGAAATGGAAAAAAGCGGACTAGGGGCGGCTTTTGCGTGGTATGCTGATAAAAAATTACCAAGCCTACCAAAAGCCACCCCTGAACTAGCCATATTAACGGCAGCATTCGCCTTAATGGGCTATACGGCTTTACATCATCCAGTTGTTAAATCTAAGTTGCCAGCTATCGCAACAGCCGGAGAGGTGCAGGCAACAGAGGAAGAAGCACCTATAAACACACAGGCGGCGGGTTAAAATGTTAGACTTAACATGGTGGTTAAAGTTAAGCGGTTGTGTGTTGGTCGCTGTCGTTTTTTTAGATTCGCTAAAGAACCCCTCAATGATGACTATACTTACAA
>JAGLHE010000006.1 GCA_023143685.1 Candidatus Omnitrophota bacterium | reverse complement strand
ATGGCCGTGTAGGAATTTCGTATGGGGTCTTTTGAAATTCCTAATACTATAAAAAATCCCAAGATTTCTCCCGGGATAAATAACAACGGTTTGTACAGGCTCTTTTTCAAAAAGCCCGACTTTATGTAAAATATCTGCCTTCACAAAAGATAATATTCCCCTTTCATGAAATTATGGCAGACTTTCCGTTGCTTTCTCCCATCTAGGCTCTGACATACAAATCATTTTTCTGCGCTACTTTACCCTGTATGCCCCCACATAATGTGGGACTATTGGCTCAAGAATCTCCCTCACGCATGATGACGGACAACTTGATCTGTCGCTCCACTCGCGAAAATGGAGGACTCGCAGGCTTACCGATTCTTGCGAACCGGAACACTACCAGCCGGGGCTCACACCCAAACTTGAACGAAAACACGTTCATCCCGAAAGCTTTGCAATAATATAAGGGAAAAGGTTGTGGTTGTCAAGACGAATTCCGCAACACAAAACACAGCTCAAAATGCGGGGAGAACTAAGTTAAAATATCCACAGGGTTCTCAGCCAGAAGTCGTTTGACCTGAGCCAATAACTCTTGGGAATCAAAGGGTTTGGTAAAAAAGGCGTCTGCTTTAACAGCATGTCCAATCTCTTTATCCACAGCTCTTTTCTTCGCTGTTAATATGATAATCGGTATTTTCTTATATCGGGAGTCATACTTTAATATACCGCAAATCGTGGATCCGTTCAGATCCGGCATTACAATATCCAATATAATTAAGTCGGGAATATTTTCAGAAACTTTTTCCAGGCATCCTTTTCCGCTATACGCGGGGATCCCGACATATCCGTTCACTTTTAAGCGAGAAACAACCAACCCAACCATATCTTTTTCATCATCCACAACTAAAATCTTCTTTTTCATCTTGCCCTCTACTTCCTTCTAAGATTTCTCTCCAACTTTAAAATTGACGGCTTATACCAGACCTTATAATTACGCTGCTGTAATATACTTTTAAACCCTTGCGGCAAATATGTCAAACGCTTTTGCAGCCTTACTCGCGCCTGGCTGATCGGCTCATTTTTTCGGCATCGTTTTCCATTTCTTAAAAACATCTTTAAAAGGGCTTTCTCTTTCTTTGACGGACTTTCTGACGCCAACCCAATTTGATCTTTTACCATTACTCCTTTAGCATCAAACTCACGAAAAACCTGTTTGCGTCCAGGGACAGTATGCTTACCCGGGCTTAATTTAGCGGTATAACGAACGTCCTTACGTTTATTCCGCACTTGAACAAGTTTATATGTTAAATCCAGCGCCGGAGCATCTTTTGAGACCACCATTTCCGTTCCTACTCCAAAAATATCAATAGGAGCTTTCGCCTTAACCAAGTCCTGAATCTTATATTCATTTAAATTGCCACTGGCAATAATTTCAACCTGATGCAAATTATTTTGATCAAGAATCCGTCTTACCTTCCGGCTTAAAACATTTAAATCCCCGCTATCTAACCGCACGCCCTTAATATCTTTCCTCAAACTAATCGCTTTCTTCAACCCGGAAAGTGTCCGGTAGGTATCAATCAGCAAAATGGCATGGCCGGGAAAAGTTGAACAATATCGGGCAAACGATTCCTTTTCATCTTCAAAGGCCTGAACCCACGAATGCGCCATGGTTCCAAAAACAGGAATACCAAACTGACGCCCGGCATACACATTAGATGTGCCGGCACAACCGGCAACATACGATGCGCGGGCTGCCAAAACCCCTGCCTGCGGCCCATGTGCCCGTCGAGACCCAAAATCCACAACCGCCCTGTCCTTTCCATCGCAGCACGCCGCCTGAACAACCCGCGCGGCCTTCGTCGCCACAGAGGTTTCAACATTCACAAGAGAAAGAAGATACGTTTCTAAAATCTGGGCTTCAATCATGGGGGCCTCAACCTGAACCATAGGCTCGTTCGCAAAACAAATTTCACCTTCCGGCATAGCCCAAACATTTCCTGAAAATTTAAAATTTTTAAGATACCTGAAAAATTTTGGCGTTACATTTTGAAAAGCAGGCAGGGATTTCAAAAACCGAACATCGTCATTCGTGAATTTCAGGCTTAAAATATAATTCAACACCTGCTCTAACCCGCAAACAACAAGGAAAGACCTATTCCTGGGCAACGTGTGGCAATACAATTCAAAGGTGGCTTTTCCTTCAAAATTATTTTGAAAGTATCCCGCTGCCATGGTCAACTCATAAAGATCAGTTTTTAAGCTAATATTTTGACACATAATTTTTCTCTTCCTCAACTGAAAACACATTCCTCAAAGCACAAAAGCTCAACCCCCCTATCAACCATTTCATCAATAGCCTCTTTTGAATCATCAGGATGGATGTTAACCCCTTTAATTCCGTCGATTAAAAGATACACCTTCAGCCCCTGTTTAACCGCATCCAAACATGAAGCCTTAACACAATAATCTGTAGCCAGCCCGCCGATAAAAATTTCTTCAACATCCTGTTGTTTTAATAAATCGAAAAGACAAATTCCTTGATCATCAACACCTTCAAAGGCGGAATAACCATCCTGACCTTCTCGCATACCTTTAGAAAACACAATGATGTTTTCAGGCAAATCAAGTGATGGATGAAAAGCCGCGCCACGCGTATTTTCAACACAGTGCGCCGGCCAGGAACCGCCAAATTCTTTAAAATGATGTGTTGTGACTGGATGCCAATCGCGTGAAGCAAAAACCGGAAAACTGTTTTGGGAAAATTTTTGAATATACTGATTTAGAATAGAAATTATACTATCACCCTCCGGAACAGCAAGTGCTCCGTTAGGGCAAAAATCATTCTGCACATCAACAAGAAGAAGAGCTTTTCGCGCACACATGTTTTTCTCTCTTCCCTACCCCTCCTGCTTTTCATGAAATTTATCAAGCATTGCATCAAGCTTCTTCATGGCCTCAGTGATCAACTCTTCAGCATCCCCTGTTGACACTGCCCCTCCTGTAGCCTCTTCACCTTCAATCATATTTAAAATAGCATGTGGATCGCCATCCGTTGCTGCTTCTTGAGTACCGGAAGATTGGGGTATTTCAGCAGCCGGTTCCTCTCGCGCTTCCTGGACCTCTTCTGCTGCAGGAGCACTCTCCGCTGCAGGGCTTTCTTCTTGGGCAGCAGCCTCTTCAGCACCTTCCTCTTCGACGGCAGGCTGTTCTTCCTCATTCTCTGAGGATGCTTCTTCCTCTTGCACAGCTTGTTGCCCCGGCTGTTCTACTGGTTGTTCGGACGCCACATCCTCTGTTTGTTCCGCTGAAGAAGGACTCTCTTCTTGCGGTTGAGAATCTTGCTCACTAACAACTTCGGGTTGTTCTTCCTTAACTTCTTCTTGAGGCTTTTGTTCTTCGTCCATAAGACCCTCTCTAAATATTGTTTTTAAAATAGATTCGTTTGTTAATTTTGATTGCTCATAACTATTTTATGACCGTGTAAGAATTTCGTATCGGGTCTTTGAAATTCTTATACTATAAAAAATTATTCTTGAATCACTGCTAACATTATACAATCTTTAAAATCTCTTAAAAACAAAAAAATACATTATTAAAATACATTAACCGGGGAAGAACGTTGGTGGGCGAACGGCTGCCTACTCATGCACATAAATCTGATTTTTCCCTTGACGTTTGGCCTGATACAATGCCCTGTCAACCCGCATCATCACCTCATGACGCGTTAAATGGCCACGAAATTCAATAACCCCCAAACTGGCACTCATCCCTCTTCGGAAAGGATAGGCCTCAACTTTTTCTCTCAATTTTTCAGCAACAACTTTTGCTTGCTCCAGGCCTGTCCCTGGCAACAAGGCAACAAATTCGTCCCCGCCATACCGGCAGACCCTGTCTAACACACGCAGATTATTTTTTAACAATGTCGCGATCTGCTTTAAAAAAGTGTCTCCTGCTAAATGACCAAAATCATCATTGTAAGCCTTAAACTCATCCACATCGACCATAACTAAAGAAAAAACACCGGCAAACCGTTTAAACCGATTAATTTCCTCTTCAATTTTTTCCATTAAATACCGATAATTTGCAATCTTGGTTAACGGGTCTGTAACGGAAAGATATTCTAATTCTTTATTCAAACTCGCATTCTCAATCGCAACCGCAGCTTGACGCACAATCGCACACAAGATCTTTAAATCGACTTCATCAAACAGCTGTCCTCCTTTTTTATCGGCAACATTCACAACGCCGATAAGCTTTCTTTTTATTTTAATCGCGGCGCTCATAAACGAACGGCTTTTGTAAGATTCGTTTTTCTTACGGGCAAAATGGTCGTCATATTCAATGTTCGTCACTAAAACCTGCGCGCCCTCTTTCGCGACACGTCCGGCAATCGATTCGCCAAGTTTAATGCGTGTACCAGCCACAATCTCTTCACTTAAACCCTTCGCGCCTTTAATACACAATTCATCCTTGGCATCATCTATCAGCATTAAAGAACATTTTTCCGCATTTAAAATTTTTGTTGATTTGGCAACAACAAAATCAACAAGTTTATCCAGCCGCCGAATCGAACTAACCTTTTCATCAAAATTTAAAATTTCTTCTAATTTTTCTTTTTCTGTTTTTAAACGCTGAGTCAGGTGCGCTTTTTCCGTGACATCACGCACAACACCTTCGACACCAACAACCTCGCCATCCCCATTTTGGATATAATTGCTCGTCACAGAAAGGATCACACAAGACTTATCCTTACGCACTCCCTCCACCTCATAATCACGCACAAACCCTTTATCCTCTATCCGCTGTAAAAATTCATCACGCGCGCTGGAATCTACATAAAGTTCCTGAGCGATATTAACACCGAGTATTTCATCCTTGGTTTCATATCCAAAAATATCGACAAATGTCTGATTAACAAAAAAGAGATTTCCCTCTTTGTCAGCCATGTAGACACCGCACCGCACCGACTCAATCAAGTTCCGGTACAATCGTTCCGCATCCGCGAACAGGAGGTTAATCTCTTTATCTTTGGCAAAATAAGCGGCCATTTCGAGGCCCCCTTTATTATGCACATCTCTTTAAAATTACTTTATAAAACCTAAATATCTGAGCCGCAAAAAGATTCTTGCACAACCATTTGGTTAAATGCCCGATGAGGGACGAGCGTAACAAGATATTCTTCCTTTATGCCTTCCTTGACCCGCACATACCCTTCTCGAGAAAGATATTCAACCGCCATCAGAAGCAAATCATAGGGCTTATCTGAATAGGTTTTGATCTCTTCCACATTTAGAGGCCGGCCGGCCTTCTCAAGAAATGTCAGGATCTCACCACACACAACACCTATCTCTGTAATCACGTTTCCCTCCTTTAAATAAAACTAAATATCATAATCTTTTTATTCTCAATCTCAATACCCCGTACGCTTGGCTTTGGGGTTGGGATTGGAGTTGGCTTTGGGATTGGGGCCAGAAAACTCGGATGCCTTGCCCTCACTTAAAACTTTTTTAATAAGAGGAATCAGCTTATCATGAATTTCACTTTTTCCGATATATGCTTCAATGTAATCGCTAGAAAAGACTTTCTTGAATGTTTCTGTCTCAAACATCGTCAAAATAACAATCTTTGTATCCGGGATTTCCTGCTTTATCGCACTCGCCGCCTCAACACCATTTATCCCGGGCAAACGGATATCCATCAAAATAATATCAGGTGTTTCAGCTAAAGCCATTTCTTTTCCCTGCTCCCCTGAAGTAGCCTCGAGAATATTTACACCCAAAGCCTGCGTTTCCAGGCAAGATTTCAATAAAAAACGGAAATCATCATTATCTTCAATAATTAATATTTTTGATGACATAAATATTTTCCCCCTTCCAAAAACATTTTATAATTATTCCGAAATTATGTAAATGAGATAAAATACTCAGACGAGAATAAGTAGAAGTACGCAAGAATCCACTAAGACGCATTTTTCGGGAAAGTTGTCAGGCCCAGCCAATACCTCTGCAACCCCTCAACTTTCTGGAAAAAAATGTCAAAATTGAAAGATTTTACAACATAACTATTCGCCCCACACGCATAAGCTTCATCAATATCTTCCTGATTTTCAGAGGTTGTCAACATCACCACAGGAATAGCTCTTAAATCCGGATCAGACTTTATTTTCTTTAAAACTTCCATTCCATCTAATTTCGGCATCTTGATATCTAACAAAACCAGTTTCGGCAAAGGATATTTATTCCGGTCTTTAAATCCATCCCTGGCATAAAGATAATCCAGCGCAGCCTCGCCATCTGTGGCAACATTGACCTGTGCCTTAACACCCCCACTGCACAAGGCCTCAATGGTCATGACAACATGATCCTCATTATCTTCAACCAATAAAACTGGGCAAGACTCTTTGCTCATGCCCCATTCACTTTCCTGGGAATATTCATCAAAAACTTTGCCCCCTGCCCTTTTTGCGATTCAACCCGGATTCTCCCGCCATGCTCCTCAATGATTCGTTTAACTAACGATAAACCGATCCCGGTACCTTCTATTTTACGTCCGGTGTCCTCTAACCGATGAAAGATATCAAAAATTTTATCATGATATTTAGGATCGATCCCGATACCATTATCAGCCACAAAAATTACCACTTGACTCCTGGACGCACATTCACACGCCATCTCAATCTTGCCCCCATTTCTACGCCCGATAAATTTTATGGCATTGGTCACCAAATTCTCAAAGGCCTGCAACATTTGTTTTCTATCGCATAAAATCTGACACCCCGATTTCTCGTCTATGGTAAATTCGATATTATATTCTTTGATCTGCTCCGCAAGCCGCAGACGCGTCTCCTCGAACAAATCCTTCACAACGACATACTCTTTCTCACCAATAACGCGCCCGACGCGCGATAAGGTCAAAAGATCATTAATAAGGTTTCCCATATTTTCGATATTCTTTGAAATCCGCGAAATAAAGTCCTGACCTTTTGCACTTAATTTATTGTCTTTATTTTTCAAAAGAAGACCAGCAAAGCCCTGTATCGCAACCAACGGTGTTTTTAAATCATGTGAAATAGAATAAACAAAGGCCTCCAGCTCCTTGTTTTTCTTAAGGAGCTCTTCCTCGTAACGTTTTTGTTCGGTAATATCGCGAATCACCGTGGATAAAAACTCCACTTCTCCGTCCTCTCCTTTATGCGATATTATCACCTGCGCGACAGGAATCTCTGTGCCGTCTTTATGCAATAAAGTCGTTTCCCCCTCCCAATAGCCCTCCTTAACCGCTGTGGGAATCCCTTCATTTAAAATCTGATCAAATGCCGCTGGCGGATAATCCTCTTTTATTTTCCTTTTGCCAAGGTCTTCCTCTTCTCCGTAACCCAACATCCTTCGCCCGGCCTTATTCAAATACTCAATTTTAAGTTCACAATTAGCTACACTAATAAAATCCAAAGAGGCTTCAAGGATAGAAATCAATCGCGACCGTTCCTCTTCATCTCTCATCCGTGACAATCCTGCCGAAACACGGGTCGCGACTACTTGCATAATCTGTTCGATAAGGACAACTTCGTTATCATGAATAGGACGACCAAATAATCCCACCATAATACCCAAAGGCTGTCCTTTCTGATCAACCAAAGGAACCCCGAGATATCCTTCAACACCCTTGTCTTTCAACAGCTCATCTTTCGGGAACAGCCGCGATACCCCTGACGGATAAATACATGTACCCTTCCCGATAACCTTCTCACAAGGGGTACCCTTTATGTCATATTTAAAATTTTTCGCCATCCGGCCTTCATCAAAAACAGATATCGTTTGTACGGCCACCCCCACATCATCCTCGATCTGCCCAAAAAATACACAATCGGCCCGGATAATTTTACACAGGCGCTCTACCATTTCATCAAGAAACTCTTTCCCTGTCCTTGCCGCACTCTTCATAACAAGTGTCTCCATTACTTCTTCTTGCCTTTTACGATATGTAATGTCGCGCAAAGATTCAATCATCCCTACAACTTTATCCTTTCTTTTTAACGGCGTTGCCACCAAATCAACTACGATATCAGCTCCATCCGGTGTCCTTTTTGTTGTTTCTTTCTGAATACGTTGTTCCCCTTGCAAGATACGGTTAAGCGTACACCTTCCTGTGAAACATTCCTCTCCGCATAACATTTCACTACATTTTCGATTTACCAAATCCTTGCTGACCATTCCGGTCATAACCTCAAGCTCATTATTGATAGCAATCACATTACAATCTAAATCCACGACGCGGATCGCGTCTCCTACACATCGAAAAACTCCTTCCAGCATATCCTTGCTTTCCTGCAAACTCCTTTCCGCCTCTCGCATATCTGTAACATCACGAAACACCAAAACTACTCCGGAAAACCGGCCTTCTTCATCCAGAATAGGAGCACCACTATCAGCGATAGGTAACTCTGTCCCATCTTTCGCGATAAGAAGTGTATGGTTAGCTAACCCAAAGATCTTTTTGTGACGAATAACTTTTACCACAGGGCTTTTAACCGGTTGCCGCGTGTATTCATTAATAATATTAAAAATTTTATCAATCGGCTGATCTTTAGCTTCCGCAACACTCCACTTTGTTAAATCAACAGCAACAGGATTTATGTACGTCAAAAACCCTTTCTGGTCTGTAACAATAACCGCGTCTCCCATACTATCCATAATTGTCTGCACAAACCGGTTGCTCTTCTCTATTTGAGAACGAGATTCCTCAATGTTTTTTAAATACTCCATGACCTGCTTTTCATGCCGATAAAACACAAAACCGACAAGAAAAAAAAGCACCAATATAAAACCACGCAGAACCTGCTGCGTGCGCGCATAATTCTTGATATCCAGCTCAATCTCGTCATATAAAGCTCTTTCAAACTCTTGTGCTAAGAGAATAATTTCATCAAAAACCTCATGATATTCCTTCCCTGCATTAATTCCGTCTTTAAACGTCTCTCCTTTTGAAAATCCAAGAGTCAAGTAACTGCCAAACCGGTTAATACTCTCCTTGAGCTCCTGGATATCACGACGCAAAGCCTCGCTTTTTAAAGGTACAACTTCTCCCGCGCCGATCTCTCCTCCATTAAGTAACGCCTCGGCATACCTCTTGGCCGTATCAATACGTTTTCGTATATCCCTGACATCATGCCCGCGATTCCCTGAAACATATTCTTCAAACTCTAAATGCGTTAAAACCAATTCAAGCCGGATCTCCATAGATGCGTCTTCCCATGGGGCATAAACGTTGATCATCGTTTTTTCTTTTGAGAACATATACACAGACAGACAAAAAACCAAAACCATCAAGCCCGCTAACAATGAATAACTCTGCCAGGAGCCATCACCATCCCTGAGGCCACGTTTATTTTTTAAATAATTTTTGCTAGCTGTTCTGCCCATAAAAAAAACCTCCTTAAGAACACATTATTACTTATCCTGTTACATGTCCGTCCAAATTAGCAGCCCTGCCTCGCCGGCCCGCAAGTGCGCATGCGGATAAAAATTTTAGACATTTTCTGCCAAGGCCTTACACAAGCCCCTGCGTCATGGCAAACTTGACAATGCCGGCTGTGGTTTTTATCCCAAGTTTACTTGTCAGATTTGCCCGATGCGTTTCAACTGTGCGAATACTAATCTTTAATTTTACAGCAATATTTTTATTCGCTAACCCGCCTGCGATTAACTTTAGAATTTGCTTTTCTCGTTTTGTCAAAATATTTAATGAAGCACTGGTTGCATGCCGTTCCGAACGGATGAAACGTTCCGCTAAAAGCGACGCTATTGAAGGGGAAATAAATTGTTTGCCTTTCATGATCAGGCTAATCGCCATGGCAAGCTGCTCATAGGCGTCGTCTTTTAAAACATACCCTGCAGCCCCGTTAATCATCGCGTGTTTAAAATGTTCCAAATCCTCCTGCATGGTTAAAACAACAACCTTGAGTTTGGGGAACGCCTTGTGGATTTTCTTAAGGGCTGTTAACCCGTCCATCCGCGGCATAAAAAGGTCTAACACAACAACATCACATCTGACACCCTTTAATTTACATAACACATCCTGGCCATCTTGCGCTTCGGCAACCACCCGCATCGTTGAATCATTCTCAATAAGGCCTTTTAATCCTGCACGAAAAATCTCGTGATCATCCACTAAAAAAACTTTGACCTCTTTCATGTCTTTCTCTTCCTTTCTGATAGAGGAACTTTAACCATAATTGTTGTTCCCTTGCCCAAACCGGAATGGACAAAAACTTCACCTCCGAGGATCCTGGCCCTCTCGCGCATAACCGTAATACCTAGGCCTTCGACACAATATCCGCCGCAACAATCATTTTTTAGACAGAGCCCTTTTCCATTATCCCTGACAGTAACGGTTAACCAGCCATCTTGCTTCCTTGAACTGATTGAAACGTAAGTTGCCCTTGAATGCTCTGTGATATTATTAAAAATTTCCTGAACAATCCGATAAAGGTTGATCGCCTCGCCTTTAAAATGGACATCGTCCAAAGCCTTTAAAGAGGCCCGTACCTTTAGCCCCGACGATGTCCGGAGGTCTTCAGTCAACTCGCGGATTGATGGCCCGACACCCAGGACTTCCAGCGTTGACGGACGCAACTGGCTCATCAGAGAACGCGCGTTATCAACAATAGGATCCAAATACTCTAAAATTTGCTTTACCGCAGGCCCCGAAGAAACACAGCAGCCGCAGGTGCAAATCTGAGAAATTGTCGTTTGAATGACCATCTTTAAGGTTGCTAGCGTTTGGGCTAAACCATCATGAATTTCCGCGGCAATCTGTTCCCGTTCTTTTTCCTGCATCTGGATTATTTTTTGCGTTAATACACGCACACAAGAATTCAACTCCTTTAAAGACGTAATATCTTTGTAAATCCACACATACTGATACGGCTTTTTGTCTTCATGACACAAAGGAACAACCATTGTATTAAGCCAAAGTACCGCCCCATCTTTAGACTTATTTTGGATCTCCCCCTCCCACGTCTTTCCCTGCTTAATGATCCGCCATAAATCTTCAAAAAACTTCTTTGTATGATAACCCGAGCCAAAAATCTTAAAATCCTTCCCAAGAAGTTCTTTACGGGAATACCGTGATCTTTTGCAAAAATTGTCATTTACATAAATAATTTCACCGGAAGGTTTTGTAATAATCACCATAGCTGCCGCGTCCAAAACAGCCCCTAGGTTTTTCGTGTACTGAAGAATTTTTTTTAATGAAGCAGGTTGTGGGGTAAACGAAAAATCTTTTTTGTTTTTTCCAGGCATGCGATTCCCCATTGAAGGCTTGTGATAATTATATCACTCGTAATCGTATCCTCAAAGGATTTGTAAATTCCAACAATTTTCAGCTATCCAGAAAATTTCCGTGACGCTTAACTGTGTCCTGATCATCAAGTGGAACAACGGTTTTGCGCTCTCGTTCATAAACCGTCTTCACCGGCAAGCCATCAAAATATTTTTTAATCGCAGCGAGTTCTTCTTGCGAAAGCGGCTTAACACCACAAGGCCGTAACGGGGTATTAATCTCGACCTCATCAGCAGCAATTTCCCTTGCGATCTTCGCAATCTTTTCAGCGCAATTCTTATTGGCTTCCACGAACATGATCTGCAAGGCAAGTTTGCCGGGAAAATCTTTTTGAAAAATCTTGATCCCCTGGACAATTTTATCAAAAGACACATCCTGCATGGCGTGATTAACACTCAAGAACGTTTCCTGGTCGCACGCGTCTAATTTCGCCAAGACAAAATCAGCTGCCGCCAAATCTTGCCGCACACCAGGATCTGTCATCAAAACAGAGTTTGTGATCACGGCAATCTTTTCCTTGCGGCACGCGCGCAGCCTCCGGATCATCTCTCCCAAATTCTTCGCCAAGGTCGGTTCTCCACGGCCGGAAAACGTCAAGTAGTCAATCTGCATATCCGGCAGGCCCGCGATTTCTTTCACAATATCTTGAGCCTCGACATACACCTTACGCTCAAAACTCAACGAACCGGTCTTGCCTAACTGGCAGTACACACAATCCAGATTACATGTCTTGTCTTTTGTCGAGACCGGGTCAATGCCTAACGACATCCCCAATCTCCAGGAATAAACAGGGCCGTAAATGTATTTCATAAATAGTGGCCAGCACCACTGGCACTAACTAATTAAAAATTAATTAATGCCTGCTCGGTTTTTCTTTTTTATTTACTTATTTCATTCCCTAGGCTCAAGGCTTCTTCAAATTTCTCTTGCCCTAAAGAAACAAAATAACCGTCAACCTCACGACTTTCTTTAATCTCAAATCCGTGTTTCTCATAAATACTTAACATCGGGCCATTATTCCTGGCAACATACGCTGTCAACCTCTTGATGCCATGCTTAAAAGCGGCCTTAACCAGCATCTTAAAAATAAAAGTTCCAATGCCAATATGCTGATAATTTTCCTTAACAACAATCCCCATCTCCGCGGAGTCATCTTCTTTACGGAAATACCGGCCGATACAAATCATCTGGGCATACGGCTGCGTCGACTTAAACCCCGCAACTGCCATGTCTTTGTTGTAATCCACAGAAACCCTCGCGCGCGCGACCTTATGCGGCATCGCGTCCACATGCGTTAAGTATCTTTGATAAATAGTTTCCGGTTCATGGCTGTAGAAAAAATCCTGGATCGCCTTTTCATCGAACGGCCGCAACGGCCTGAAATACACAGTCTTCTGATCAAAGGTATGGCTGAAAGGGATAAGTTCCTTAACAGGGCTGCCGTCATCTTTAATCGTTTTATGGTCCAAATACACGTAATGTTTTTGCTTCAAATAATGCAGCAACTCGTCACGGAACTTCGGATGCGCGATCTGAATTAACGCGAGCGCCCTTTCACGGATATTTTTTCCGTGCAGGTACGCGACCCCGTACTCTGTAGCAACATACTGGACATCCCCTCGGGAAGTAACAACTCCGGCCCCCTCATTTAATGTAGGGACAATACGCGAGATGGTATCATTTTTTGTTGTTGAAGGCAACGCGATAAACGACCGGCCTCCTTCTGAACGTCTTGTCCCGCGCACAAAGTCAACCTGGCCGCCAATCCCGCTAAAAAATTTATGCCCGATACTGTCTGAACAAACCTGGCCTGTTAAGTCAATTTCAATCGCTGAGTTAATGGACACCATATTTTTATTTTGGCTAATCACCCACGGATCATTCGTGTATTCGGTCGGATAAAAATGAAAATCCGGGTTCTGATGCAAAACATCAAATAATTTTTGAGACCCTAAAACAAAACTAATGATCGACTTGCCATTGTTAAACCCTTTACACTTGTTTGTAATATTTCCATTTTTGTAAAGGTCAACAATTCCGTCTGACACCATTTCCGAGTGGACCCCGAGGTCATGCCGGTCTTTAAGGTTCAACAAAACCGCGTCCGGAATATTACCAATCCCTAATTGCAGCGTGTCCCCGTCACGGATGTAGCGCACAAGATGTTTGCCGATCATCATTGAAATCACGTCGGACTCGCCTTGCGGAAACTCCATCAACGGCTCTTCCGCATCAACAAGGTAATCAATACACGTAATCGGAATCTTTGCCTCACCCATGGTTTCAGGCATGCGCTTATTGACTTGCGCGATGACAATATCTGCCTTGGATATGGCAGCCAGCAAAACATCGACGCTAACACCCAGCGAAACTTTATTGTGCTTATCCGGCGGTGAGACCTGGATCATCGCGCAATGCACTGGCATCTGTCCTGTCTTAAACAACATCGGGACCTCAGAAAGAAAGATCGGGATGTAATCCGCATGCCCTTCACGAATCGCGTTGCGAATATTTTTTCCGATAAAAAAGGCGTTGTGGCGAAAATTGTCCGCGTATTTTGGATCCGCGTACGGGGCGATCCCAACCGTCAAGATATGCGCGATCTCATTGTCATAAAAATGTTCCGCGTTGCGGACAAGCGCTTCAACCAAATGTTGTGGCTCCGCGCATCCGGAACCAAGAACAATGCGCTTACCCTTTTTGATTTGCCGGACCGCTGTATCCGCGTCAACCCATTGAGGATTCTTTTTGGAAAACTTGTACTTCTCGTAAAATGGAACCACGCTAACCTCCTGCTTTAATTTTTCAGCTTCTTTCTTGTTTAAATTGGTAACTTGTATTTCTCCGGTCACGGTCGGGCCATTAGTCATTGACTCAGGAACTAACAAATCCGCGGCAACTGTTCTCCACTTAACATATCGACAATCCGGTCGACACCGATCTTGCTTTTCATTGTAACAACTCCGGCAGATCCTTTGCGGACTTCCCCGATCACGCAAGCCCCTTGACCCGAGGGATGTCCACGCATCACATCTAACGTTTTTTGAACTTCTTCGGACGGGACAAACGCGGCAAACCGTCCTTCACACGCCACATAAATCGGATCAAACCCAAGCATCTCACACGCGCCATGCACATTTTCTTCAACAGGAATAGCTGCCTCTTCAATGTGGATACCGCATTGACAGGCCTGGCTGATCTCATTTAAAGCGCTAGCCAACCCGCCGCGCGTCAGGTCACGCAAACAATGGACGTGGATACCCTCGGACAAAATATCATGAATCAACCCTGACAACGGCGCGACATCACTTTCAATATCACTTTCAAACGACAACCCTTCCCTCACAGCCATGACCGCCATGCCGTGTCGCCCAACATCACCGCTAACAATAACCGCGTCCCCCTCCCGCACCTCTCGGGGGTTTATTTCTAAAGTATACTCCAGGATTCCGATTCCTGCTGTATTAATAAAAATTTTATCCGCCTTGCCGCGATCCACAACTTTTGTGTCGCCTGTGACAATCTGCACACCGCATTCCAGGGCTGTCGCTTGCATGTCGCGAACAATTTGCCACAATGTTTCGACAGGCAATCCTTCTTCCAAAACAAAGCCTACGCTTAAATATTTCGGGCACGCGCCTGCCATCGCCAAATCATTGACCGTCCCGCAAACCGCCAACTGCCCGATGTTCCCTCCCGGAAAAAACAAAGGATTAATCACGTACGAATCTGTGGTAAACGCGATTTTTTCTGAGCTACAACTTAAAACAGCCGCGTCATGACGCTGGTCAAGCAGAGGATTTTTAAAAGTCTCAACAAACATCTTCTCGATCAGCTGGTGCATCATCTTCCCGCCCCCGCCGTGAGAAAGCATAATCTGAGGGTACTGCTGGATCGGAATCGGACATGCAGGGATAAATTCGTTATTTTTTTTCATACGATGACTTTCTACTATTTTACTATTTCCCTTTTCGCGTTTTATTTTTTCGCGTAGTTTAGCGTCTTAATCTTTCGCGTTGTTTAGCGTAAAGTTTAGCGTTGTTTAGCGCTTCCCCGGTATCGGTAATACGCCGCGCACGCGCCTTCCGACGAAACCATCGTAGCACCCAGCGGATGCTCCGGTGTACATTCTTTCCCAAACGCGGGGCATCCTTCCGGCTTTTTAATCCCCTGCAAAATCAGGCCGCTCTCACACAAAGGACTCTCCTCAGTGGTAATTCCACTAACATCAAACCGGCGTTGCGCGTCAAAATCCGTGTACGCCTCACTTAAATCAAAACCGCTTTGAGGGATCTCGCCAATCCCCCGCCACTTCCGTGGACGGACTTTAAAAACTTCCTGAATAATCTTACGCGCCGCAACGTTTCCTTCCCTGTGCACAGAACGCGCGTACTGATTTTCCACCTCTGCCCGCCCCTCTTCAAGCTGCTTAACACACATGCAAATCCCTTGCAAAATATCTAACGGCTCAAACCCCGTGACCACAATCGGCACCTTGTACTTCCGCGCGATCGGGTAATACTCCTCGTACCCCATCACCGTGCAAACATGCCCGGCTGCCAAGAACCCTTTTACCAAATTATCCGGAGACGACAAGATCGCTTCCATCGCCGGCGGGACTAAGACGTGCGAAACAAGTAACGAAAAATTTTTAACACCATGCTTCTTAGCCTGGTACACAGCCATCGCATTGCCCGGGGCTGTTGTTTCAAACCCGACCGCGAAAAACACAACCTCTTTTTGAGGATTATCCTGAGCAATTTTAACCGCATCCATCGGTGAGTACACAATGCGCACATCTCCTCCCGCGGCTTTGACAGAAAACAAATCCTTACTCGAGCCAGGGACCCGCAGCATGTCGCCAAACGAACAAAAGATCACTTCAGGATGTGACGCAATCGCAATCGCCTGGTCAATCAACTCAAGCGGGGTCACGCACACCGGGCACCCCGGCCCGTGCACAAGAGTAATCTCCTCGGGGATCAACTGATCAATCCCGAACTTCACAATCGCGTGCGTCTGCCCACCGCAAACTTCCATGATCACGTGCGGCTTTGTCGTAACGCGGTGGATCTCTTCGGAAAATTTTTTAGCTAATTCAGGGTCACGGTATTCGTCTAAATATTTCATATTTTTAACTTTCTTTAAACCAAAAACATCCCATCTTTGTAAACGGGGTACCCTTAATCTTCGTCCAATTCACCCATTTGCTCAAGATACTCAAAAACCTTTAACGCCTCCTGCTCGTCAACAAGGCTGATCGCAAAGCCGGCGTGCACAATCGCGTAATCCCCGACATTTGCCTCAGGCACGTAGGCCAACGACACCTCTTTGACAACCCCGCCAAAGCTTACTTTCCCCTGACGGTCAAGCTCATCATCACCTGTAATATTTAAAATTTTTCCCGGAATAGCTAAACACATTGCTCTGTCCTGTTAAGTACAGTGTACCTCAGTGTACCTGCACATTATTCGTTGTACGTAGCCGTTGCTCGCAACAAATCGCTTGCCCCAACGAAATCCCACCGTCATTCGGCGGAAATAATTGATGCCAGTAAGGGATAAACCCCTCCTC
The DNA here is from genome assembly GCA_023143685.1 of Candidatus Omnitrophota bacterium. GTDB lineage: Bacteria > Omnitrophota > Gorgyraeia > Zapsychrales > JANLHA01 > JAGLHE01. The sequence goes on along the minus strand of JAGLHE010000006.1, from coordinate 10,531 downwards.
CCGAAGACGCGCGACAGCCCTTTCAGTTAAATACTTATTTTGAAAACACCCGCCACTTAAAACCACCTTCTCCTCGCCAACCTCTTTCGCAACCGCAATAATCATCTCCACTAACGTATTGTGAAACTTACATGAAATCTTACCAACATTTACCCCACAATGCAAATCCGCAATGATCTCTTTTACCATCAGCGCCCAATCCACAACAAACCGGTTAAGATACTTGGCCCCAGGACTGCCAGGCATGCCAAAAGTGCCCCTAGGGGCACTTTTCTTAGAATCCCGGCCTGCCAAACCAGGCAAAGACGAATCCGCACCCTGCCCCAAAAGCTGATCCGGCCCGCTCACCTCAAAAGGATACACTTCCGCGACATTTTCCTTTAAAAGTACGTACTCGAGTACGTACTCCAACGCCATCGCGGCCTGGCCTTCAAATGCCGGCTTCTGCTGCAACCCCACCAAAGATGCCACCGCGTCAAACAACCGCCCCACACTTGAGGTCACCGGCGAATTAATTCCTTTCTGCAACATCCGTTTAACGACCTCTGCCTCTTTTGAATCAAACGCCCGCACACACGCCAAATCCTTAAACGTAAAAGCCTCTTGCCCGAAAATTTCATAAAGCAGCCCCATAGCACTCCGTCGAGGCTCCTTGATTGCGGCCTCTCCTCCCGGAAGTTTAAAGGTGCGTAAATGCCCTGCACGAACAAAATCTTTTCGCGTAGCCTTCAAAAACTCTCCACCCCAAACCGTACCGTCCTGCCCGAACCCTGTCCCGTCCCACGCCACACCTAACACCGGCCCTTGCAACTCATTTTCCGCCATGCAAGATACAATGTGCGCGTGATGATGCTGCACCTGCGTCACAGGAACATCGCGCTCCATTGCTTTTGCCGTCGAGACATATCCGGGATGCTGATCACACGCAACGTGTTGAGCTGATGTTTCATAAAGATTTTCCAAATCCCCGGCCGCCCCTTCAAACGCCGCGCATGCCTGCTTCGTTTCTAAATCCCCAATATGCTGGCTGACAAAAACATTCCCCCCCACTTTTAACGCAACCGTATTCTTTAAATGCGCCCCAACCGCCAGGACGGATTCACCACCCCCGTTAACCGCAACCCCCAACGGCGCGTACCCTCGCGCCCGACGGAGAACCATGGGCCGCCCGGCAACCTCACGAACAACCGAATCATCCACATGACGCACGACCGGCCGGTTGTGCACAAGAAACACATCAGCAATTCCGCGCAAACGCCCAACAGCCTCTCTCTCATCAATACAAATCGGCTCGTCAGAAAGATTTGCGCTCGTCGCAACAATGGGAGACCCTAACTCTTTCATTAAAATATGATGCAACGGCGTGTAAGGCAACATCGCGCCCAGGCAAGGATTCCCGGGAGCAACAGCCATCGCAATCCCTTTCAAGCCCTTCCTTTTTTTCAAAAGCACAACCGGACATTCCGGAGAGTTAAGCAATGACTGCTCAAGCGCGGAAACTTCACAATATTTCAGAACCGCTTCCACCGACGGAAACATCACCGCGAAAGGCTTTTCTTCACGATGCTTTCTTTGCCTTAAACGCTCAACACTTTGCTCATCCGCCGCGTCACACACCAGATGAAACCCGCCCAGCCCTTTAACCGCTACAATCTTTCCTTGTTGAACCGCCTCAACCGTCCGCGCAACCGCGTCCTGACGCGCGCAAAAAACTTTGCCCTCCGCGTCCCAAAGCTCAACATGCGGCCCGCACGCCGGGCACGCATTCGGTTGGGCATGAAACCGGCGATCTTGCGGATTCTCATATTCCTCCTGACAATCCGGGCACATTTCAAATTTTTTCATCGACGTATTCGGCCGGTCATAAGGAAGGCCCTCGATGATTGAATACCGTGGGCCACAGTGCGCGCAATTTGTGAATGGATAAAGATACCGTCGATTGTTTGGATCAAAAATCTCTGACAAACATTGAGGGCATGTCGCAATATCCGGCAGAACAAACGCTGTTTTTTCCCCCGAAACATCACTTTCACGAATTGCAAAGCCCTGATACCCGACGACATCCAAAAACCTGTACTGACAACTCTGAATCGACGCGACATTTGGTTTCTCGTCCTGAAGACGCTGCAAGAATTCCTCTAACCTGTCATGCTCACCTTCAGCCTCAACGACAACTCCCTGCAAAGAATTACCAACCCATCCGGCCAACCCTAACTCATCAGCCAGGCGGTACACAAACGGCCTGAACCCCACCCCTTGCACTGCACCACAAATATCGACGCGCAGGCGCTGGTTATTCTTTTTAAGTATCTGGTATTTGGTATCTGGCATCTGGTATCTAAGGATTATTTCTGTCTTCTGTCAGCTGTCTTCTGACTTCTGTTCCTTCTCCTCGCACTCCTCGTCACAACAACTGCACGAAGATTTTCCGTCGTGAAAATGTCTAATAATTCTATGTACCACAAAAAACGCGCATACTCCAATAATACCGAACAAAATCAAATCTTCCATTTTGCCCTCCTTAATGAATATTCAAGGTTATTCCCTTCATTTTTTCCGGCCTCTACTACCTGTCTTCTGCCTTCTATCTTCTGTCTTCTCTGCCTTTACTGCAATCCGATAATCCGCCCCCCCTGATAAACTAAAAAAGCAGCCGTGTAAGCCAAAACACCCATGTACACAACCTGAAAAATCGGCCAACGCCAACTATTTGTTTCCCGACGGACAACCGCAATTGAGCTGATACACTGCATCGCGTAAACAAAAAACACCATCAAACTCACACACACAAGCGGCGTAAACAAAGGGCTTCCATCCGGCCATTGCGCCCGCACAAAAGCCTCACGCAGCGTCAAGGCACCCCCCCCTTCCCCGACGTTAAAAACAATACTCATGGTACTGACAAAAATTTCCCGCGCTGTAAACGACCCCACCAAACCAATCCCGATCCGCCAATCATACCCCAGAGGCTTAATCACCGGCTCAATCAACATCCCGATCTGACCGGCATAACTTTTTTCTAACGCTACGGCCGCGCTCACCCCCTCATGCTTCGGATAATTCATCAAGGCCCACAACACAACCGAGAAAGCAAAAATCACAGTCCCCGCCCGTTTTAAAAAAATACGGCTACGTTCCCACATGTGCAAACAAATTGATTGCACCGACGGCAAACGGTACGGTGGTAATTCCATAATAAATGGCGGAGTCGGCCCTTTCAGCAGCGTCCGTTTAAACACCCACGCCATAACAACCGCGCCCAAAATTCCAAGCGCGTACAAAAGCATCATTATCCCGGTTTTCCCAAACACTGACGCTGACGGAAGCAAAATCGCCACCAAAAGCGTAAACACCGGCAACCTCGCCGAACACGTCATGAGTGGTGCCACAAGAATGGTCACCAACCGGTCTTTAGTACTTTCAATAGACCGCGCCGACATAACGCCGGGGATCGCGCAAGCGAACGAACTCAGCAACGGGATAAACGATTTACCATGCAACCCCACACTGTTCATCAACCGGTCCATAATAAACGCGGCGCGCGCCATGTACCCTGTATCCTGCAGCAAGCTGATAAAGAAAAACAAAATAAGAATTTGAGGCAAAAAAATCACAATCCCGCCAACACCCGCAATCACCCCGTCGGTAATCAAGTTCCGCAAATCACCGGCCGGCATAACATTTTTTACAAATTCCGCTAAACGCGCGAACCCGGCATCAATCCAGTCCATCGGATACGTAGCCACCGTAAAAATCAACAAAAACATAAACGCCATTAACGCCGCGAAAAAAAACCATCCCCAGACCTTGTGTATTAAGACCGCGTCCAGTTTTTGTGTCATATCCCTCTTGCGCCTGGATCCTCGACGGACAACCCCATCCAGGATTTTATGGACCCAATTGTAACGTGCTTCAATCGCTCCCATTCTCCAGCTGACTCCCTTAACCGAAAGCCTCTCCCACGCCCCGGTTAACAGTGTGTAAAGCTGTTCATCCGCGTCAATATGTTCACACTCAATATTCCCTTTTGAAATCCAGATAACAGCTTCGCTAAACGCGAGCGGACGGTCAAGGTTACGGTTCTTCATAAGCCACTGAACAAGGCCCTCAACTTCTTCTTCCATGGGCTCTGACATCCGCCACGGCCGGGGATGCGCCGGCAGAGTTTCTTTAGACAAAATTTCCTTTAACGCCTCTACCCCCTTGCCCTTTGTTGCCACCATCGGGACAACCGGAATCCCAAGGACCGCTTGAAGTTTTTCAACATCAACCGCCTTACCCTCTGCTTCAAGCTCGTCCATCATGTTCAAAACAATCACCATCGGCAGCTCTAAATCATGAATTTGGCTCACCAGATAAAAATTCCGCTCCAAATTTGTCGCGTCAAGAACACACACAATCCAATCCGGGCGCTCTGTGCCTGTCATATGCCCGAACAAAACATCATGCACTGCTTTCTCGTCGGTAGAACGCACCGCCAGGCTGTATGTCCCCGGAAGATCGATAACATCAGTCTTTTTACCGTTCGCCAAAGTCATGCGCCCGCTTTTTTTCTCAACCGTGACTCCTGAATAGTTACCCACCTTCTGGCGCAACTTGGTTAAGACATTAAACACTGTTGTCTTCCCGGAGTTCGGATTCCCGACCAAAGCGATTGTCATTACTTTATCTGCGCTCATCTGCACCTCTTTTATCTGCGTTCATCTGTGTCCTTTCATCCAACAATATCTCAATCATCGCTGCATCGCATTTACGGATCAAAAGATGATACCCCCGCAACTCTATTTCCATCGGATCGCCTAAAGGCGCGAACCGCACAACTTTTAGCGAAGTTTTTGGTGTAACACCCATCTCCAAAAGTCGACGGCATATAACACTCTCATCCACCACGTTTTGGATAATGCCGGATTGCCCCACCTGCATTTTATCTAATGTAATAATTTTCATTTTTTTAGCGTTATGTCGCGTAATGTTTAGCGTTGTTTAGTAAAATAAGCTCGCTTGACACTTTTGATTGCTCGCATCTATTTCATGCCCGTGTAGGAATTTCGTATGGAGTCTTTGAAATTCCTATACTACGAGAGGGGCGCAGCCCCGACAGGTTCCAAAAATTTCATAACGTACGGTGTCGACAGAAAACTCATTCTCTTTTGCCAAACCCAAAATCAACCGCCCGATTCTTTTATCAAAAACCTCATAATCTTTCCCGCATTTTTGACAGATAAAATGGGCATGCGTATCTTTATCAACACACGGCTCATACCTCTTAACCCCGTCATTAAAATCCACAACATGCGCGAGCCCGCACTCAACAATCATCTTTAACGTGCGATAGACCGTTGTGTACCCTACGTCGGAATGTTTTTTCTCGACGATACGGTGCAGCTCCTGAGCGCTTAAATGAGTCTTGCTTTTTAAAAACGCCTCAAGCACCCATTCCCGTTTAGGGGATTGGTTCAGCCCTTTTTCACGAACATATTCCCGGAATTTTTCCAGCTCTTGAACCATAATTCTTTCCTCAACTTATCATTCCCTGCCGGCATGCCGCGCATGCAAAAATTTTCAAAAGTTAAAAATGAAATTCATTTTCATTTTCGACAAAGTATAAACATAATCCGGGAATTAGTCAAGAGGAATATTTTGGCAATTTTTTAAAAATAAACCCATCTCTCCGGTACAAACTGTTACCCATGTGTCCGGTATGGATCCAACTTATATTAATTGCGGGGACAGGCCACAACCTGCGATCTTCAGGTTATGAGCCATAAGGTCAAGAGAGTTAAGAGGTTGCCGTATAAGTATTTAGGAATTTCAAATTTTGGCGCGTGCCAAATACGTGCCAGTTTACCGGGCCGCTGCTTTAGCTTCAAAAAACTGTATTACTTCTTGGGGATCAAACCGCACATATTTGCCCATTCGTACATGGGGAATAGCTTCCGGGCCTCTTCGAGTCTTATCATAGATCCAACTCTTTGGCACACCAAGAATATCCGCTAATACTTGGATTGATACCAGCTTGCCATCCCTATCCTGTGGGGATGACTGAGCTTCTTCCTTTGGTTTGTGGAGGGTCAATTCAATCAGAATCTCATTACAGAAACGGCATTTAATGGCTTCATCTTGAATCTCCTCAGCACAAAAAGGACACTTCTTCATCCTACGGTTTTACCTCCTTTCTTTTCCTTAAAGTTGATTAAAAATTAGCTCTGACACAAAGCTAACCATGCCTTGGTCAGCTTTGTGCAAGGCATCGTAATATCTTACTCGATCAAATTTAAACTTAATTTTTTTGTGAATTAAAAATGAGGCCTGCTCATTAAGTATTACTCTTGAGATTCTCCCATTACCATCGAGGAAAGGATGTATTAATAAAAACGCATGATGAAAATTTGCCAGTTCATCAGATATTCCTTTTTTATCATAATCAATTATATATTTTATGTTATCGTTCCATTTACTTACTAAGGAATTAAACTGAGTATCAATCTCACTTGGATCAGCAACATTTAATGTATAACTCGAAATATTAGGATTTACCCCTCTGGCCCTTGATTGATAGTTTCCCAAAATAGCTACCATTTCCTGTCGAAGTTTACCTGCCAAAGCATACCCTGAAGGAAACAATTTTGAATGTGCATGCTTTATATTTTCAATAGTAATAGTCCCATTTTGATTTAAAATCATGAACTCATGTTCATTTATTGCAACATCGGCTCTAGCGTCGGCTAATCTTTTATAAGTTAAAACTGAATCAACGTACTCCCCTTTCTTATCTTCTTTAAAACTTTTTTGAAGTTGCTTATCAATTCTGTAAAATTCCTTCTCGTAAAATTTTAATCCATCTTTAATTTTTGCATGTCTCTTTAATTGTTCAATATTTTGATTTACGTCTTCAATCTTATCTTGCAGATCATTTCCTTGGCCTAAAATCGACCATAAATAGATAATTAGCTCGCGTTGCTGTTTTTCACTTTGTCGCTTTTGTTCAGCGAAAAACAAATAGCCAACAAATAGTGAAGTTAAAACTCCTAATAAAAACCCCTCCCCAAACTCTTTTGTTAAAATTGAATATTGATTTTGTAAATCCATTAAATGTGCCTTTTTATTATATAATTATCATCTACTCCCAACGGCTAATGTCTCCATATACTACTCTTGTCGCAGGCAACTTCTCAACCAATTCAAATAAAAGCTCCTTAGGGGTATTAAAAAACCATTTGGTTAAATACTGTTGATCTAATTCTTTAATATTAAAAATCATTTTGTTGTTTTTCATAGCAGGCTCTAAGAATAACAATTTATTATTCACAAATGTTCTGCCCCGGAACACTATATTATCACCTTGCCATGTATAGACAACGACACAATAAAATCCTCCAGCAAGTTTACTTAATTCAATCCACCTGTCCTCTGAAATGTATTTCGATAAAACAAAACTTCTTTTCCTTGAAATGGCTAATTCGAATGTATCGGTTTCAACTAAATCCAAAGGTCTCACAAAAATACTATTATTCAAAACCGTCCAATCTATAAATGTCGTATATACTTTTGAGTTAATCGTTTTACTTTTGCCATCATTAACAAGTTCAAAATTGAACCTAACCTCTCTTTCATCTTTTTTACTTAATTTTCCCATTTCCGCATCAATATGTGTAATGCTCACATCTGGCTTAATATTATATTGATAGGCATACAGAGCACAGAGCGCTAAAATAAATGCCCAAAATGCAGAAATTATAGTTTTTTTTCGATCCTTATTATTTGTCGCTATCTTTTGAAATGATTTATCTAGCTTCTTACTTAAATCCTTAATCTCCTCTGTTTGAGCCTGTATTTCTAAGAGCTGCTCCTTTGTTAATTTGTTTGAATCCCGATATATAGGTATATTTAATCCTTCAAAATGTTGTTTTGGAATCAATAGTGCTGCTTTTTTTCTAAAATCATTAGAAATGCTCTTGAAATCTTCAGAAATTTTCTTGGGCAATTTAAATACTTCAGATTCTTTTAATGCTTTCTGGAATGACTCTGGTATTGAATTATCATTACGATATTGGGCATATTGATTTCCAACGCCAAGCAAATCTGCTAAATATTGGCTAATTTCATTCAAAACTGTCTCATCAAACTTTTCAATTTGCTCATAGCTGAATTCTGGAGATTTGATCATATATATTATTAATTTGTACAACGATTCTTTAGCGGTCTTACCTTTCAGATACTCTTCTAAAGCAAAGAAATTGATTCCACTTAATATTTTGATTACCCCTAAATTTGACACTTTTAAATCCTGAGGCGCAATTGCTTTTATTGCCATAACAATTTATCCATTAAATAAAGAATTGGATTCTTCATATGTACAAATGATACGCAGGCTCATTAATTTGATTTCCCGGCTTCATTGCTATCACTTTTATATCTAAACCACTAACTTGCTTCTCAAGCATCTCAACCTTCTTTTTAAGAACATTATTCGTATCCCAGAATGAACTAAGCAAACAAAGGGGTCAAGTCTTGATTTGTTGACTTCGTTTAATTCTCTCGAGACATCGACGCGCTTTCTTAATATTTTCAAAGCACCCTTTCTGCTCATCCCAGTCACGACAAGCCGCTAAATATTGCCGCGTTATCGCAGAACGACTGATCCCATCTAAGGCATCACCAACTTGGTAGGAGTTACGAAAAATTTCATTTGCTACTGATATACCGTAGTTATTTTTTATTACGAGTATTGTAAAGAGCTTGATTTTTATCATAAAACATTTCAACACATCTCTTTATGAGAAACGGTACTATTATTTAAGAAACGACACTATTATTTTTATTAACGATCCATTGTGGCGACTTGCTCTTTTACCTTTCTCAAACTCTCTAGGACCCCATCATGATACGATGTGTGCCCGTCAATCGTTGTAGTAATCTCCAATATCTCAATCGCCTTTTCGAGATACTCATAAAACCTCTTGTCGTTCTTCAAAGAGTAGCATTTAGCCAAAGCATAATACGAAAATGGAAAGCGAGAATTCACCTCGACTGCTTCATGATATTTAGCAATAGATTCTTCATCACATCGATAATCTTGAGCGCCATCTAACCGCTCAATCGTCCCGATCAACACACGGCTAAGGCTACTAGTACTTATTAGTTGGCTGCCTACATCATAAATCGAGCCGTTCATATGGAGTCGTGCCACGTGAGAATAATTTTTTACATCCGAGATTGAATTTTCTAGATGGGTTAAGTGATCGGCTAATTTTCTTAGAGCCTCCTGTTCAGATCCGGTATATTTTTCGAGAGCAAGCGCTCTAAAGGGGATTAGATCAGCTTTTAAGCGCAAAATCTCGATATTCTTATCCGAATTTTCTTTTTCTAATTGACCAATTTTATCTTTAAGTTTTGGTATTTCAAAAAAAGAGGGGATGCCAACTCCAATCAAAAAGAATAGCCCTGATACGATTGCAGTTTGAACCGAAGCTTTTTGATACCATTTTTGAGCCATGATTATTTACTCCGAACAATTAAATTTCAGGATGGACTTTGGATAAACCTTGAAATTCAAAAAATGTTAAAAAGCGTTTATTTAATTTGGGGAGAAAACTTTTATTTTTTTTCATTTAACAGTAATTTATTTTTTTCTTCTCGGGTATATTCAAACCATACTGTTCTATAACTTAATCCTTCTTGAACTGTTAATGAAAATCTACCTTCTTCAATATAAAATGTTGGATCAAAATCACTTCTAATTATTTCTACCAACCAATTTAATGCTTTATTAGATTCATAAATAAGCTGGTCACATTCTTCAGTCCACACTTCATATTCCTTCGCTAATTCATCGTATTTTTTCTGTTCATGGAGACGTATTTTATAGAATTTTTGTCCTTGAATACAATCGCTCTTTAATTCTCCGTGTTCAAGTAATTTTTCTCTAAGAGAAAACAATGTCTTTGCCAAATTTTTTATTGTTAATTCTATTTTCTTAAATTTTCTGGGATAATTAAATTTTTCAACATTTTTTCGAAAATTTTGAATATGTTCGGATCTATCACATTTTAAGAATTGATACGGGGTTAGAATATTACTCATCCATGCTTCCCAATTCGGTAGATCAAATTCCTCTATTTCACTAACTAAGTATTCATATAACTTTCTTTCGGAGTCGCTTAATTTGGCATTCTTGCACAATAAATAAGTTAAAATTATAGATAATATAATTAAGCATAATAATAACAATATACCATTGACCGAAATGGTTTTATTAAATGAAACACCAAAATATGCTAATAAAAGTACAAATAATACGCCCGACTCTTTCACGTAGCCGATGGCCTCATGAACATTTTTCAATTTCTTATATATATCCTTAATTTTCTGTTTAGCATCCATCACTCAACCTAACATTTAACCTAAATATTTATGTGTTACTGTACTATTGATAACATATTTTATCAGGAGTGTATACTGCTTATCATAATTTCGATTTAATTATCCACACAGAATAATAGTGTCAGAATAATAGTGTCGTTTCTCATAA